>CANHSD010000106.1 GCA_947463105.1 Chitinophagaceae bacterium | reverse complement strand
TGGCAACTTGGACATGATACAGCCAATGATGGATTGGTGGACACCATCAATAAAACCCTGAAAGGCAAATAGGAAAATTTGCTACTCGATAGATTATTGCCTCACAATAAATTGATAACAGTGACCCCGCCTACTTGATGGGCGTACAATGCTCCGCAAGAATCCTGACCACTCCTTTGTGCTTGACAATCGTTACGCTGCAGCGTTGCTTGTCATTGAATTGTTCCCCATGATAGAATCCTTTTCCTTTCCAGATGGTGTTCACAACAGCGGTATTCCCCTCAATTTGAAGGGTGAGGTGTTCACGGTCCATGGTTTGCAATTGATAGATATCGGATCCCGCGGTTGCAATGATGTTTTTGCGGTCAAAGGGTTGTCCAGACTGGGTATAATAGACATAGTGTTCAGACAAAACAGAGTCTACCAGATCGGCATTTTTCTGTTCCCATCCCTGATCAAATTTATCCAATACCGCATAGACCTCTTGTTCGGTTAGCGTTGCTTCTTTTTTGGTACAATTCAGCAAAAAGAATGAGAGCAGAAAAAGGGGAAATATTTGTTTCATGGCATGATGATGTTAACTAAATATACAAAATTCACCTCTTATCAGGCAAGCAAATGCTTCAATCTGGCACCCATCAAGCCAATGCATTCCTTTATTGTTGAATGGGGCAATTCTGCTGTATCCAGCTGGAAGGTAACCCTGGAAATTCCACCCAATGCCTGGGCATGGCGAAGGATTTTCGCTGCAACATCTTCGGCGCTGCCTACCAGCAATGCGCCAGTTGGGCCAGCCTGCGCCTCAAAATGGGCCCTGGTCGTAGGTGGCCAACCCCTTTCCTTCCCAATCTTGGTCATTGCCGCAGCATAGCCAGGATAAAAAGATTCGAAAGCCTGTTCAGTGGTTTCTCCGATATATCCGAGTGAATGCAATCCCACTTTGAGCTGCTCCGCAGGATGACCGGCTTTTTTGCCAGCTTCGCGGTACAAATCAACCAGCGGCCTGAAGCGATGGGTCTCACCGCCGATGATGGCCACCATCAAGGGAAGCCCAAGCATACCCGCCCTTACAAAAGAAGAGGGGGTCCCACCGACACCCAACCAAATGGGAAAAGGATCCTGCACTGGCCTTGGATAAATGGATTGATTCTTCAATGCGGGGCGAAACTTTCCTGACCAGCTGATGGTTTCATTGTCCCTTATCTTCAACAACAAATCGAGTTTTTCTATGAACAGTGCATCATAATCATTCAGATCAAGTCCAAACAATGGATAGGCATCAATGAAGGATCCGCGTCCTGCTACCATCTCAGCCCTTCCCCCTGAAATCAAGTCCAGTGTTGCATGCTGTTGAAAAACACGCACGGGATCCGCAGCGCTCAACACAGTAACCGCCGTTCCCAGCCGGATATTTTTTGTTTGGGCAGCAGCTGCCGCTAGAATAAGCGTTGGTGCAGAGTCGAGAAAACCTTTTCTGTGGTGCTCTCCAATGCCAAAATAATCGAGCCCTACCTGGTCTGCATAAGCGACCCGGTCCAATAACTGCTCCATGGCAAGGGCATCGCTGATGGCATTCTCTTCATTGCCACTCATCATCGCCGCAAAACTGTCAATTCCAATTTCCATCTTTCGGTTTTATGCCATGCAACATGGCTTTTTGTTTATGGCACAAAGGTAAAATTAACGGCGTTTAGCCATACCTTTAAAGAGATTTATTTCAGCAGAACCCTCAGAAATAATAACTTAAAGCACAAAGCCGCCAGCATGAAAAGTCTTCAAACCCTCTGCGCTCTCCTCTGTTTTTGCATTACCCTCTCTGCACAACAGCGCCCGAATGTGATCATCATTTATGCAGATGATCTGGGCTATGGAGACCTTGGTTGTTATGGGGCCACCAAAATCAAAACACCCAACATGGACAGGCTTGCAAAAAGAGGAATCCGGTTCACCAACGGACATGCCACCTCAGCAAGCTGCACGCCTTCCCGGTATGCATTGATGACAGGAGTATATCCCTGGAGAAAGACAGGAACAGGCATTCTGCCTGGAGATGCTGCGCTGATCATTCCCACCGATAAAACCAGCCTGCCATCCCTTTTCAAAAAATCTGCCTACCAAACGGCTTTGGTGGGCAAATGGCATTTGGGGCTTGGGAATGAGGTGCAAAAAAATTGGAACGCTGAAATCAAGCCCGGACCCAATGAAGTGGGCTTCGACTATTCATTCATCTTCCCTGCTACAGCTGATAGGGTGCCGACCGTATTTGTAGAGAACCACCATGTAGTAGCCGCTGACCCCAATGATCCGATTCAGGTTGATTATAAAAAGAAAATAGGCAATGATCCAACAGGAGTAGAGAATCCTGAGCTGCTTAAACTGAAGGCCTCACCCAACCATGGCCACAACAATACCATCGTCAATGGCATAGGCAGGATTGGTTTCATGACCGGTGGAACAAAGGCCAGGTGGACGGATGAAGAGCTGCCACTGACCTTCTTGTCAAAGTCGCTCGGGTTCATCGAGGAAAACAAGACAAAGCCTTTCTTCCTTTTTTATTCCCTGACGGAACCCCATGTTCCCCGCATGCCCTCCACCATGTTCAGAGGGAAAAGCGGACTAGGATTGCGCGGAGATGCCATCCTGCAGATTGATTGGACCGTTGGTCAGGTCCTGAACAAGTTGCAACAGCTGGGCATTGACAAGAACACCATGATCATCCTGACCAGTGACAACGGCCCTGTGCTGGACGATGGATATGTTGATGAGGCCGTCACTGCATTGAATGGCCATACACCCTGGGGGCCACTCAGGGGAGGGAAATACAGCGCATTTGAAGCAGGAACCCGTGTGCCTTTTCTTGTGAGCTGGCCTGCCATGATCAAACCCGGCGTATCGGATGCCATGGTATCACAACTTGATTTTATTGCATCATTTGCTTCCATGCTCAAAGCCAAGGTTCCTGCGGATGATGCAACAGACAGCGAAAACCTGCTTGATGCCTTGCTGGGAAAATCACAACAAGGAAGAAAGGCCATGGTCAAGCAAGGAGTGCGTACGCTTTCCATGACCAAAGGCGAATGGAAATACATTGAACCCAGCAATGAGCAAGCGATTGCAGTCCTCACCAATATTGAATTGGGGAACAGTCCATCAGCACAACTCTATAACCTGAAATCAGATATCGGAGAAAAGAAAAACCTGGCTGTCGAATATCCTGAAAAGGCGAAAGAAATGGCAGCACTATTGCGAACAACAAAAAACAACGGATACAGCGGAAACCCTTTGTTTGCCGGCTGGTATGCTGATCCCGAAGCAACCATCTTCGATAAAAAATATTGGATCTACCCTACCTTTTCTGCCCCTTATGAAAAACAGGTCTACATGGATGCATTTTCATCCACTGATTTGTTGACCTGGAAAAAACATGATCGCATCATTGATACCGGCAGTATCCAATGGGCGAAAAAAGCCATGTGGGCACCATCAATCGTAAAAAAAGAAAACAAATATTACCTCTTCTTTGCTGCAAACGACATCCAGCATGACAATGAAAAAGGAGGGATTGGTGTTGCTGTAGCGGATGCTCCTTCAGGCCCTTTCAAAGACCATATCGGCAAACCTTTGATTGACAAGTTTCACAATGGTGCACAGCCGATTGATCAATTCGTCTTCAACGATAACGGAAAATACTACATGTATTACGGAGGGTGGAGGCATTGCAACCTTGTACAACTGAACAACCAGTTGAATGGATTTGTCCCTTTTGAAGACGGAAAGACATTCAAGGAAATCACCCCCGAAGGATATGTTGAAGGTCCGTTTGTTTTCAAGCGCAATGACAAGTATTATTTCATGTGGTCAGAAGGGGGTTGGACTGGACCCAATTATAGTGTTGCCTATGCCATGGCAGACAGTCCTGTCGGGCCTTTCAAGCGGATCGGCAAAATCCTGCAGCAAGACCCAAACATTGCCACAGGAGCGGGACACCATTCTGTTGTTTCAGTTCCAGCCAAAGACCAATACTATATCGTTTATCACCGCCGGCCCTTGAATGAGAAAGACCAGAATTCCCGGGAAACCTGCATGGATGAAATGCGGTTTGATAAAAATGGACGGATTCTTCCTGTTGTCATCACCAAAGAAGGCGTAAGAAAACAGCACCTTTAAACCATTCTATGATGGAAAACATCAACCAGCGCATTGAGGATTTGGAAAACAGCATCAAGCAATTGAATGCTGACCAGGGCAGAACAACAGAAACGTTGAATGCTGTCCTTGCTGAATTGCAATCACTGAAGACCTCATTGCAAAAAGATGCGGCTGCACCCCAGGCTGAAGTACCATTCGTTCGCAGATCAACTTCATTTGTTCCCCCTGTCAAAAAACAAGTCCCTGCATCCACAACCAATGCCCGCAGGGATCAGCTGGAAAACCTTATCGGCAGCAACATCATCAATAAAATAGGGATTCTTGTTACGGTTGTTGGTGTATTTATCGGTGCAAAATATGCCATCGAAAAAGAGCTCATCAGCGCGACCACAAGGATCATTCTCGGCTATGGCATTGCCGCAATATTGTGTGTTTTGGCCTATCGCCTGAAAGCCAAATACATCGACTACAGTGCGGTCCTGATGAGTGGATCGATCGCCATCATGTATTTCATTACGTATATCGCACACAGCTTTTACAATTTATTCCCCCAACCGGTCGCTTTTGGATTGATGCTCTTCACTACCGTTTTTGTAGTCAGCATGTCCATCTGGTACAACAGGAAAATCATTGCCCTGCTCGGGCAGGTAGGCGCTTACGCGATTCCATTTTTGTTGAGTACAGGCAATGAAAATCTGCCGCTGTTATACGGATACTTGTCTATCATCAACATCGGGCTCCTGTTTCTTTCCTTCAAGCGGGATTGGAAGCTGATTTACGAATTCGCATTCGGATTCAGCTGGTTTATTTTCTTCGCCTCCTTTCTCAACGCCAAAAACCTCGCTGCGGAATTCTCCACCAATCTTATTTTCTTGCTTGTCAATTTTGTCATTTTTTACACAGCATTTCTTGCCAACAAGATCATCAAAAAAGAATTGTATTCGTTGCCTGAGATCAGCATCCTGCTCATCAATGCAGTCGCTTTCTTTCTCCTGGGATATTACCTCATCAATACATCATTTGACAACAAACACTACCTCACCCTTTTCACACTGGCCAATGCCCTGGTGCACCTGGTTATCGGCGACAGGATCAGATGGCTGAAGCTGGCTGATGAAAGCGTAACCCTCTTCATCCTGGGCCTCGGACTGGCTTTCTTTACATTGTCTATTCCCATTCACTTTGAAGGCAATACCATAACAGTTTTGTGGGCCGTCGAAGCAGTTTTTTTATGTTATACAGGCCTAACAAAAAAACGCGAGTCATACTTGATCTTATCGATTGCATTGTTGTTGTTAACACTGGGTAGCATGCTCATCGATTGGAAACAAGATTATGCACCTGATGCCACCATTTCCATTGCTACAAAATCCTTTCTCAATGCCAATTTCCTGAGTTCCCTTTTTGTTTGCATTTGCTTTGGTGTCATCAGCAGTTTGTCCATCAAATATGCTAAGATTGAACAGGGCCTTGTAAAAACAATATTGACTGTAGCCCTACCATTGGCCTTTATCCTGCTGACCTATTGCTGCATAGTACAGGAAATTGACCTGGCCTGGAAAGTTTATATGATCAACCATGCATCCGAATCATTGAACAGCTTTAAACTCCTTTCATTACAAGGGTTCAGCATTGGTTATGTCAGCATTTGGCTATGGCTCAACTGGCAGTTTTTCAAGGAAAAACATTTGTCAACCATATTGGTGATTGTAGGGCTCTATGCATTGTTTCTTGCGATGATTGGGGGATTGACAGAAATCGGCATCCTCAGGGACCTGTATATTCAAAACAAAAGCGCAAACATTATGTCAATGTTGGGCATCCGATACGGATACTTCATGCTCATTGCAGTATTGGTTTTAGGTGTCATATCCAACCTCAAAACATTTTTGCCTTCCGCCAACATAACTAAATTAATTGCCCTTGTTTTCAATACAACCTTGCTGGTATTGCTCTGCAATGAGTTCATCCATTGGATGGATATTGGAGGATACTCAAACCAATACAAACTCGGGCTCAGCATCATCTTTGCTGTATATGCCCTTGCACTGGTCATCACCGGCATCAGCAAAAAACTGAAACACATCAGGATGGGTGGAATCATCCTCTTCGGCATCACCCTCTGTAAAGTGCTGTTCTATGACCTGTCTTCCCTCTCCACCATTTCCAAAACCATTGTCCTGATTGTATTGGGGGTTATCATGCTCATAGCATCATTCCTTTACAACAAATTCAAGGACTCCATTTTTGGGAACGAAGCGGAAACAATGGTTGACAAAGGCTGATAGCACATTATCCTACAATGGTCCTGAAGGTAAGGTTGATCCTGGGCGAAGTTATTTTTGTAGTGGGCGGGAGGCGGTGCAGCCAATGGGTTTGGGTTTCGCCCTTCATGACAAGAAGGCTTCCATGTTCAAGGAATGTATTGACCAGTTCTGCTGATTTTTTATGCTTGAAGGCAAACTTTCTTTCTGCGCCAAAACTCAGTGATGCAATGGCGCCATTCTTCTTGAGGTCTTTTTCTCCATCGCTGTGCCAGGCCATGCCCTCTTCGCCGGTATGGTAAAGGTTCAAGAGGCAAGAGTTGTAGGATTCTCCACTTTCCTTTTCTGCCATGTCCTTGAGCGCCTTCAAGGCAGGCGTCCAAGACAATGCTTGTTTGGTAACCTTTGAGTACGTGTATTGAAAGGGTTGATCCCCATACCATGCTACTTTACGTTTGGTAATGATGCGCTTCCCAAAAATAATCGCCTGGTCATTTTCCCACGCAATAGTAGACATCAACTCACTGTAATAATCGTCCGCTTGTGCAGGCGTCATCAACTTGCCATAATAATGAACTTCTCCATCGCATGGAAGGAGATTGACAGCAGGATCATTGGAGAAACCGAAGAGGTCAAGCATTGAGTAAATATAATTATGCTGCTTTGTTGGCAAAATGTCTGATTGCTTTGAGCGCTGTCTTCTTCTGATTTGTTTCCTCTTCAATATCAAAGTCATCTTGCAGCCCTAACCAAAATCTAGCACTATTACCGAAATAAATGGAAAGCCGCAATGCAGTATCGGCTGTAATACGCCTCCTCCCTTTGGTGATTTCAGACACCCGCGTTTGTGGAATGCCAATATCTTTAGAAAGCCTGTAAGCCGTTATTTCTAAAGGAATAAGAAACTCTTCAAGAAGAATTTCACCGGGATGAATATTTTTTAACTTGCTCATATCTTAAGATTTAATAGTAATCAATGATTTCAACGAGTTCCGCATTGCCATTGTTCCATTTGAAAATAATTCTCCATTGATTATTTACTCGAATGGAATAAAACTCCTTCAATTTCCCTTTCAGTTTCTCAAGTCTATTTGATGGAGGCACCATCAGGTCATTTATGTCTTGCGAACTGTTCAACATCCTGAGCTTCCTCCTAGCGATATCTTGAATATCTGTTGAAAAGCTTTTGACTCTCTCACCATCCCATATTTTATGGGTATCCTTGTCACCAAAAGAAATAATCATAGTATTCTAATGCGTTACTAACGTCAAAGATAACTAAGTAATTTTAAAGAA
Source organism: Chitinophagaceae bacterium (assembly GCA_947463105.1). Classification (GTDB taxonomy): domain Bacteria; phylum Bacteroidota; class Bacteroidia; order Chitinophagales; family Chitinophagaceae; genus Pollutibacter. The sequence continues at coordinate 2,017 of CANHSD010000106.1, read as the reverse complement.
AGAAAATGGGAGTTTATAGCCTCGGCCAATTTGTCAATTTTTTTCTCACGCCAACGCCTCAAACAAAATCTCAACCGGATGAAGCGCTTTTGCACCGGTTCCATCCTTGATCTGGTGGCGGCAACTCGTGCCGGGAGCCGCAACGGTGCAAGAAGACATGTTCTTCCGGACTGCAGGGAAAAGCACCAACTCTCCGATGTTCATAGAAACATCGTAATGCTCTTTCTCATAGCCAAAAGAACCGGCCATGCCACAGCATCCTGAAGGGATGGTTTCCACGGTATGGTGGGCCGGGAATGAGAGCACTTTTACAGAATCAGCCAATGAGCCCACTGCTTTTTGCTGGCAGTGACCATGCAAAACAATGGAGCGCTTCGCCGGAGAGAACTGATCCTTGCTGATATTGCCATTGTTCATTTCCCGTGCAAGGAACTCATCAATCAAAAATGCATTTTTAGAAAGGGCTTTTGCAGCATCAAGGTTTTCATCTGAAGCCAGGTCGGGGTATTCATCCCTGAAAGTCAGTATCGCAGAAGGCTCGATGCCAATGAGTGGTATGGCCTCTGTTACCAGGGGGCTAAACAAGGCAATGTTCTTGTTGGCAATGATCTTTGCCTTTCGCACCAAACCCTTGGAGAGCCATGTTCTTCCGCTTTCACCATGCACTGGCATCAGCACTTCATATCCCAGGGCACTCAACAATTGAACTGCTTTGATGCCAATATGGGCATCGTTGTAATTTGTGAACTCATCACAGAAGAGGTAAACTTTTTTGGAATGGCGTGCAAGCGCTTGCACATGCTGGTGTTTATTGAACCAACTGCGGAGTGTTTGTTTGGACAGGTGCGGCATCGATCTTTTCAGGGCAAAGCCTGATAGTTTTTTGATGACAGCGCCGGTCAATGGATTATCCATTAAAAAATTATACAATAAAGGAGCGATGGAGCCCAGTTTTGCAGCAGCGGTGAAGTTGGCTATCAACCAGGAACGGAAAGGAACGCCATTGGCATCGTAATAATGCTGGAGAAATTCTGCCTTGAGTTTGGCCATGTCAACATTGGATGGACACTCACTCTTGCAAGCCTTGCAGCTCAAACAGAGGCTCATCACATCATAGATTTCCTTGTGGTCATACCTATTCTGTTTGTCAGAGTGCGTCAGGAATTCACGCAGGATATTGGCACGGGCACGGGTTGTATCTTTCTCATCGCGCGTAGCCATATAGGAAGGACACATGGTGCCGCCGGACAAATGTGTTTTTCTGCAATCTCCTGAACCATTGCATTGCTCTGCATGCTGGAGAATATCTTGCTGGTGAAAACGGAAAATTGTTTTGAACTCCGGCGTAAACTGACCCGGTTCATACCGCAACATGGTGTTCATGGGCGGGGTATCGACAATCTTGTTGGGGTTGAAGATATGGTGAGGGTCCCAGGCATTTTTTACCTGCTTCAACAAGCCATAATTTTTCTCTCCCACCATCTGTTTGATGAACTCACCACGCAATCTTCCATCACCATGTTCACCACTCAAAGACCCGTTGTATTTTTTTACCAAAGTAGCCACTTCTTCTGCAATGGTCCTGAACAGTTGGTTTCCTTCAACCGTTTTCAGGTTGATGATCGGACGAAGGTGAAGCTCGCCGGATCCTGCATGGGCATAGTGCACTGCATAGAGCCCGTGTTTTTCAAGGATTGCATTGAACTCGCGGATATACTCCGGTAGGTCTTCCACATCAACAGCAGTATCTTCAATCACGGGAACTGCTTTTTCATCTCCGGGAAGATTGCTCAGCAATCCAAGCCCTGCTTTTCGCAAAGTCCAAATCTTCTTGGTGTCGGCTCCAAAGAGCACAGGAAAATGATATCCCAGGCCTGCAGCCCTCATGTCTGTTTCAACCTGTTGGGTGATGACGAGGATTTCTTCCCTTGTTTCCCTGGTAAATTCAATCACAAGAATGGCACCGGGATCTCCCTGCACAAAAAACCTGTTTTTGCTTTGCTCGATGTTTCCCTTG
>CANHSD010000105.1 GCA_947463105.1 Chitinophagaceae bacterium | reverse complement strand
TGTCTCCGGGTGCGCCTGTCAGAATTGCGGGCAATGCATAAAAACTCGAAGCGGTATAACTTACTCCTTTGGTGTTCAACAGGGCATCATTGACCCCGGTTGAATATGTAACGCCATTGTAAACAAAGGCCAATACATTGTGTGAATTGTCTGGAATATTTGCAAAGCTTCCTCCTGAGTACCAATATCCGCCAAAATCTGAGTAAAATCTAGAAACTACCCCAGACTGTGCATTTCCATGCACACTTAGAAGCAAAACTGCAATTAGGGTCAGGAAATATTTACTTATGTTCATAAACCAGTTCCCACTTCTCATTTGTGTTTTTTTACTGTGTAAGATATTTCCAAAATTGTAGGTAAAGAGGTGTAAGGTAAAAATGAAAGAAAAGCACCAGCAAATAAAATAAAATCAGCCAGCATCAACACAATATTAATACAACCATGGTATATATATAAATTTATTACTATATTTAGTGAGCAAATAATCAATGTTTAGTTGGACTAATTCCTGATGGGTCTGCCTGATGTCAGTACAGACTGAATCCTTTCGAGAGTCTTCCTTTCACCGCAAAGGCTGAGAAAAGCTTCTCGCTCAAGATCAAGCAGGTATTGTTCGGAGACCAGGGCAGGCTCACTCAAATCGCCGCCACACATAACATACGCCAGTTTACGGGCCACCAATGCATCATGGGCTGTGGCATACCCACCCTGCTCCATTCCATGCACACCAGCAAGGAGTGCTCCAAGCCCGGTGCGGCCCAACACCTTGATATCACTGCGTTGCAGCGGCATCACATAACCATTGTCGTACAATTCCATCGCGCTGTGCTTTGCAGCACTGATCCGTCTGTCTTGGTTCATAACCACCAAATCCCTTCCTTTACGCAGGATACCCATCGGGTAAGCCTCTGCAGCTGCAGTTGCCACTTTTGCAGTGGCAATGGTGATGAACCTGTTTTTCAAGGTGATGGTTTCAGGCTCGTCTTCATGCATCTCATCTGCGGCCCTCAAGACGAATTCTTTGGTTCCACCGCCGCCTGGAATCAAGCCAATACCCAACTCCACCAGGCCAATATAGGTTTCTGCTGCAGCGCAAATCCTGTCTGCATGCAAACTGAGTTCACAGGCACCTCCCAAAGAAAGTCCGTGGGGCGCCACCACAACTGGAACTGATGAGTAACGCGCCCGGATCATGGATTGCTGGAACAGGTGGATAGCCTTGTCCAATGCATCAAATTGCTGTTGAGAAGCCAACATAAAAATCATACCAACATTGGCCCCTGCTGAAAAATTATTGCCTTCATTGGCAATGACAAGTCCTTTGTATTTTTTTTCCGCAATACCAATGCTCGTTTGAATACCTTCCAAAACCTCACCACCAATGCTTCCCATTTTGGTATACCACTCAAGCCCCAACACATCATCCCCTAAATGATAGGTTCTGCAAGCATCATTTTTCCAAATGGTTTGCCCGGAAAAGTTCTTCATCACAATGAATGCCTTTTCCTGCACTGTATTGTAAACAGACTCCATGGCTCCGGATGCTGGCGAATAAACAAATCGCTTGCCATCCTTTACAGTAAAAAAGGATCCAACACCGGCTGCAATCATATCATCCACCCAGGGAGCAACAACATGGCCTGCCTTTCTCATTTCATTGATCGTCTGTTCAACCCCGAGCAAATCCCAGGTTTCAAATGCACCCATCTCCCATCCAAATCCGGCTTTCATGGCATCATCAATGCTTTGCAATGTGCCTGAAATTTCTGGTATCCTGTTGGAAATATAGGCGAAAAGCTGATAATGAAAGCTCCTGTAAAATTCTCCAGCCTGATCAGGAAATGCACAAAGAATTCTAATCCTTTCTGCAAGATCCTCCATGGGTTTTGCAGCATCAATCGCTGCGAATTTGGTCTTCTTCCTTGCCCCATATTCCATTGTTTTCAGGTCGAGGGTCAGGATTTCTTTTTCACCTGCTGCAGTTTTGGTTTTCTTGAAAAAACCCTGCCCTGATTTATCTCCCAACCAGTTGTTGTCTACCATTTGCTGAAGCCATGCTGGAATCCTGAATTGTTCGCGGGCTTCATCATGAGGGCAATGTTCTAACAACCCTTTGGCAACATGAACCAGGGTATCGATCCCGACAACATCCGCTGTCCTGAATGTGGCAGACTTCGGACGGCCAATGATGGGACCAGTAAGGGCTTCCACATCATCAACAGCAAGTCCGATTTTATCCATTGATTCCAGGATGGCCATGATGCTGAAAATACCTATCCGGTTGGCGATGAATCCTGGTGTATCCTTGCAAAGCACGGTGGTCTTTCCCAGGAAAAGATCACCATATTGCATCAGAAAATCAACCACCCATTTTTCGGTCATAGTGGTTGGAATGATTTCAAGCAAACGCAGGTAGCGCGGGGGATTGAAAAAATGTGTTCCACAAAAATGTTGCTGAAAATCTGCTGATCTTCCTTTAGCAATCAGCTGTATCGGGATACCGGAAGTATTGGTACTGACAAGCGTTCCGGGTTTTCTGAACTGTTCCACTTTTTCAAACAACTGCTGTTTGATATGGAGCTTTTCTACAATGGCCTCAATGATCCAATCGCAGGTACTGATGGCAGAAAGATCATCCTCAAAATTTCCGGTAGTAATTCTTTTGGGAACATCAGCCGTATAAACTGGAGAAGGGTTTGATTTGATGGCAGTTTGCAATGCGGCATTGACAAGCTTGTTTCGCTCAGCTTTTGAAGCACCAGGGTTTGCATCCGGAGAAACCATGTCCAGCAGCAATACCTGTACACCAATGCCAGCAAAATGACAGGCAATCCTTGAGCCCATGAGACCAGATCCCAAAATGGCCACCTTCTTTATTGTAGGGTTCATATTAAAATCCGGATTTACTTAAGATACTTTTGCACCAGCAGCAATGGTATGTTCAGGTTGTACAAAATGAAGTTTTCCTGCTGCATCTTCTGCCATCAAGATCATGCCATTGCTGTCAATTCCCCGCATTTTTCTGGGGGCAAGATTGGCCACCACCACCACCTGCTTTCCAACAATCTCCTCGGGTTGAAAATGCATCGCAATGCCAGAAAGAATGGTTCTTTTCTCAAATCCCAGATCAACTTCAAGTTGCAACAACTTATCTGCCTTGGGAACTTTTTGTGCAGCAGTAATGATGCCTGTACGCAGGTCTATTTTTCCAAAATCATCGTAGACAATCTCTTCCTTGGGTGCATGCACCTTTTCCTCAGCAGGCTTGGTCTCTGCTACTGCAGCGATTGCGCCTGCCCTTAATTTGTCCATCTGGTAGGCAATTTCTTCATCTTCAATTTTTCTGAACAGCAACTGTGGTTCGCGCAAGCTGTATCCGACACTGAGCAGTTTCATGCTGCCTGCATTCTCCCAATCCAGCATCTTGTCTACCACCTTCATCATGCTGCACATTTTCTTTGCTGTGGAAGGAAGAAATGGATTGATAAGCACAGCAAGGTTGGCGGCAAGCTGCAAACAATGGTGCATGCAGTTGTCAATTTTCTGCTGTTGAGCAGGGTTCTCTGCAAGCGTCTTGGCAAGAATCCAAGGCTCTTTTTCCTGCATGTATTTGTTGCCTTTTCGGGCAAGATCGATTACGTCAAACAGTGCTTCGCGGAATTTATACTGTTCAAGGGATGCCGCTATCTTGGTCCTGGTATCTGCGATGTCGCGCACCAATTGATGGTCTTTCTCATCAGCTATTTCTTCAACGAACCTTGGCACTTTTCCGCCACAGAGTTTGTGCATCAACACAAATGCACGGTTCACATAATTTCCGAAAATAGAAACAAGCTCACTGTTCACAGCATCCTGAAATCCTTTCCAGGTGAATTCGCTGTCCTTGCTCTCTGGCGCTATTTGTGTGAGATAATACCTGAGCATATCAACGCATTGATCACCGCCGTTTTCCTTCTTCACAAAATCATTGATAAAATCACGCATCTCGAGTTTCCAGTTTCTGCTGGTACTCATCTTATCTCCTTCCAGGTTAAGGAATTCATTCGCAGGAACATTGGCAGGCAGGATGTTGCCATGCAACTTGAGCATCACCGGAAAGATGATGCAATGGAAAACAATATTGTCCTTTCCGATGAAGTGAACCAGTTGCGTATCATTGTCGTACCAGTATGGCTTCCAATCCTTGTCATTGTCAAGGGCCCACTGTTTGGTTGCAGATATGTAACCAATCGGTGCATCAAACCATACATACAATACCTTTCCAGCAGCGTCTTCCAAGGGGACCTGAACACCCCAGTTCAAATCGCGGGTTACGGCCCTGGACTGCAAACCTCCGTCAATCCAGCTCTTGCACTGGCCTACCACTGAAGGTCTCCAGTCATCCTTGTGCTGATCCAGAATCCACTCCCTCAAAAAGGATTCATGTTTGGCCAATGGCAAATACCAATGGGTTGTTTTTTTCTTGATCGGCTTATTGCCACTGATGGTGCTTACTGGATCGATGAGTTCATCTGGGCTGAGTGCTGTTCCACAGGACTCACACTGGTCCCCAAAAGCCCTGTTGCTCTTGCAGTGCGGGCAGGTTCCTTTGATGAAACGGTCTGCCAGGAAAGTGGATGATGCTTCGTCGTAATATTGTTCTGTCTCCTTGGTTTCCAGTTCCCCTCTTTCGTGAAGATAGGTAAAGAACTCCCTCGAGGTTTCATGGTGCAGCGGATCGGATGTGCGGTGGTACACATCAAAACTGATCTGAAGGTCTGCAAAGTCTTCCTTCATCGCCTGGTGGTATTTGTCAATGATGGCCTGAGCAGTGGTTCCCTCTTTCATGGCTTGTATGGGAATGGCCGTGCCATGCTCATCACTTCCACATACAAAAACAACATCCCTTTTCTGGGCCCGGAGATAACGGGCATAAATATCTGCAGGGATATAAGCACCTGCCAGGTGACCGATATGTTTCAGACCGTTGGCGTAAGGGAGTGCAGAGGTAACAAGGTATCGCTTGGGGAGATTGTTCATTTGCTTTCTTTCGTATCTGCAAAAATAACCAAATGTATCGAAGGATTAGGGGCATTTTTTAGCCATAAAACCTAATTTTAGGCCATGAAGATTCCTCCATACCTCCAACCGGGTGATACCATTGCGATTGTTTGCCCAGCGGGCTTTATGCCGGCAGAAAAGGCCAAGGCCTGCATACAGACCCTTAAAAAATGGGGCTACAAGGTGGTCAAAGGAAAAACCCTGGGAGGCAAATCCAACAATTATTTCTCTGGAACCGATGAGGAAAGATTGTATGACCTTCAATCATTCATTGATGATCCCTCCATCAATGCCATCCTCTGTGGAAGGGGTGGATATGGCACTACCAGGATCCTGGATGGTATCAACTGGAAGGCTTTCAAGAAAAATCCCAAATGGATCATTGGATTCAGCGACATCACGGTGCTCCATGGCTACATGCATGAACAACTGGGCATTTGTAGCATCCATGGGCCGATGGCTGGCGCTTTCAACAATGGTGAAGACCGGTTCACCTTCTCACTGAAAGATACGCTTGAAGGAAAACCAGTGCAGTATAGTTCAACTGCACATCCCCTCAACCAACATGGAAAGGCCAAAGCAGCTGTCATTGGAGGGAACCTCTGCCTGATGGCCCATTGCATTGGCAGCAATGCGGAATATGATACCGATGGAAAAATCCTTTTCATTGAAGACATTGGGGAACAGCTGTACAATATTGACAGGATGATGTTGCAATTGAAAAGGGCTGGAAAATTGAAAAAATTGAAGGGCCTGATTGTTGGTGGCTTTTCAGACAACAAGGATACAGAAAGAACCTTTGGAAAATCGGCTTATGCCATCATTGCAGAGGCGGTTCAGGAATACAAGTACCCGAAGTGTTTTGGGTTTCCCATCAGCCATGAAAAAGAAAATGTTGCCATTGCCATAGGTCAAACCTATGCGTTAGAAATCAATGATGATGCAGTCAGCCTGTTCAGGATATAACCTTGTTCTGAATAGATCACATCATCTCAATGCCAGATGTTTATCCAATGAGGTGTTTTATCGCTGAATGGATGTTGGTATAAATGAAATTGAATCCGGTGCTTTGCAATTTACCCGAATCAACGGTTGTGCTTTTGAGGACTTCGACACTCATTTCACCCATGATGAATTTCAGCAGAAAAGCAGGGACTTTGAACGGGATGAAAAAATGTCCATTCATGGCATTGGCAATCAACAGCGTCAACTCCTTGTTGGAAGCAGGTTGTGGCGCAACCAGGTTATATACACCTTCCATTGATGCTGTTTCAATGGCATGGATAAACGCCCTGCAAAGATCATCAATATGAATCCAGCTGGTTACCTGATGGCCAGATCCCAATACTGCAGCAACACCAAATCTTGCAGGCTTTTTGAATTCAGCCAATGCTCCGCCCTCATTGCTCAAGGCAATGCCAAGCCTTAACTTAACCAGCCTTTTACCCAGTGATTGTACCTTGTCAATGCTCTCTTCCCAGGCCTTGCAGGTTTGCCCAAGAAAATCATTGGCAGCAGGGTCTTCCTCAGTGAATACTTTTCCCTGATCAGGACCATACCAGCCAATGGCAGAGGCGCTGATAATTGACTTGACTTTATTGGGCTGAGCAGAAAGGCAGTTGAACAAGAGCTCACTTGATTGGGTACGGCTCAACCTGATCTCTTCTTTGCGCTTTTTTGTCCATCTTTTTTTGGCAACACCTTCACCTGCCAAGTGCACAATATGGTCAGCCTTTGCAATGGCCTGCGGATCTATCATTTTCTTCTCTGTATCCCACCTGGCATAAAAAATATTTCCGCTTGGCCTGAAACTATTTTGAGAAGAACTGGTCTTGTATACAGAAGCCGTTTCAACAGGATTCCTGGAAAGGATGATTACATCATATCCTTGGTTGAGCAAATGCCTGCTCAATGCGGTACCGATCATTCCTGTTCCTCCTGTAATCAAAACTGTTGGCATGGCTTGTCTTTTTTCAAAATTACGATGAAACGAAACAATTGTATGGATCAAAAAATAAAAAAGCCCCAGATGGATATCCGGGGCCAAGGGTAAAGGAAGGTTTTTGATCAGTCTGGCTTCTTGCCTTCAAGGAAAGTATTGATTGTACTGATTTGGGTTATGTTGTTTTCGTCCGTTCCTACCGCATAACTGCTGTAAAATTTCTCAACAGAAGCCATGGTGGTATTGTGTACCTGGAGGTTTTGCCTGACATAGGCTGGAATGTTTTCGTACTCATTGTTGTGGTCAGCCGTACCGAAATTGAAAGAAAGGTTTCTCAACTTGTGCAGCCTTTCTGCTGCTCTTGCCTTTTGAACTTCTGCTTCGTCCAATGAACCAATTTCCTGACCAAATGCACTGCCTATTTTGTGCTCATCCAATACAGGAGCTTTTGGAGAAGACGCCTCATGAAAAACCATTTCAAATGGTTCTTCTGATGCTTTCATTTCAGGGCTGGGTTGTGGGTTGTGGGTCGAGAGTGGTTCCGGTTCACTGGCTGCTTCCATATCCAATTTTTCAACAGGCCCAATGGACGATGAATACGCTTCAGATAAATTTGCTTCAGGTGCTTGAGTAGGAGTATTGCTTTCTACAGCTGGCTCGCTGGCATAAATATTGGTAGGTCTCTTCAAAAAAGAACCCATTGTATTGCTTGCAACAGGCGCTACAACAGCAGGTTTAACGTCCTCTTGCTTTTGCTTGTCAAGTTTTGTCATTTCAGGAGAAACAACTGGCTCAGCCATCACTGGCAATTCCTTGATGGTAAGATCAAGCTCAAAAACAATGGGACCCTCCTCTTCAACAAAAGCCTGCTCATCAACTTGATAAGCAGATTCTTGCAATGAAATGGTTTCTTGAACTTCCGGTGTGGATTCGACAACCAATGTTGGCATGTAATCGTTCTGAAGTTCAATATTTTCAACAACAGACACTGCGTCCTGCAACACTTCCATTGTTACTGGCATCTCCACTTTTTCTGTTTTGACTTCCGCCAATTCCTGAACAGGAGCAATATTGACCATTTCTACTTTAGACTGTGGGCTGACATCCAAAGTAAACATGATTTTTTCATCCTTTGGCTCCTGCCTTGTTTCAGGTTTTTGCTCACTTAATGGAAGTTTTTGATCAAACCCAGTTGCGATGATGGTGATGCTGATATCATCGCCCAGAGACTCATCATAGCCAAGACCAAGAATCACATCAGCATCAGGACCGGCTTGTGTAAGCAGGTACTCCTGGATGGTTTCAACCTCATCCATTGTGAATTCGGTTTCACCCTTTTGTGAATTGATGTTGATCAAGATCCATTTGGCGCCCTTGATATCACTATCGTTCAACAGCGGAGAATTCAATGCCTGCTGGATCGCCACCTGTGCCCTGTCTTCCCCTTGAGCACGGGCACTTCCCAATATGGCAACACCACCATTTCGCATAACCGTACAAACGTCTGCAAAATCCACATTGATCTGACCGGTTGTATTGATCACATCGGTGATGCACTTCGCAGCAGTGGCCAACACATTATCTGCAGTAGACAATGCAGCACTCATGGTCAGGTTACCGAACTGATGCCTTAACTTATCGTTGCTGATGACCAGCAAGGTATCCACCTGAGACTTCATTTGCTGGATGCCGCTATCAGCATGAATGGCCCGCTTCTTTCCTTCATAGGAGAAAGGAGTGGTGATTATGCCCACGGTAAGAATACCCATGTCTTTACAGATCTTAGAAATAATGGGAGCACCGCCTGTTCCTGTTCCACCTCCCATACCGGCAGTAACAAAGGCCATCTTGGTATTCACTTCCAGAATACGGCGAATCTCATCCAGGCTTTCTTCTGTTGCCTGCCTGCCGATTTCCGGATTGGCTCCTGCACCCAATCCCTGGGTCAGCGATGGCCCCAGCTGGATTTTATTGGGTACTTTGCTCAAAGCCAATGCCTGTGCATCTGTATTGCATACAATGAAATCCACGCCTTCTATGCCAAGGCTATGCATATAGTTGACGGCATTGCTACCTCCACCTCCAACACCAATTACTTTAATGATGGATGATTGCTCGTTGGGTAAATCGAATTGTATCATTGTGCTAGAATTTAATTGTTATGGGTTATTGAAATACTGTGGACTTGTATGGGTTGTTGAAGGATGCATCAAAGTGTGCTATCGCCATCTTCCTTAAAGAGATCTATCAGACCGCCCTTGATGCTGTCCATGAATCCTTTCAGTGTTTTTCGCTCTTTGATGGGAATCGCTTTGATCACCATTTCAGGTGCTGGCTGCTCTTCAACTTGTACAGGAGGTTTTAAGTGTGTACGGCGTTGCGCTGGATACAACCTGTTCTGGTTGCTTTCATATACACTATACCCCTTTAAAATGAGTCCTATACAGGTTGAATACATGGGCTTTTCCAATTCTGAAATATGGTTTGAGGCAAGATGTTCATTTGGATAACCAATGCGGGCATTCAACCCTGTGGCATATTCAGTAAGTTGAATCAGGTGTTTGAGCTGCGATCCTCCACCGGTCAATACAATTCCACCATTCATCATTTTGTTGTCCATCCCTACCTGCTTGAGGTGAAATGTAACAAATGCAAGAATCTCACTCATTCTGGCCTGAATAATGGAAGCAAGATTTTTTACACTGATCTCGCGTGATGGAAGTCCTCTCAACCCAGGTATTTTGATAAAGGCATTGTTTTGTGCGGCTTCCGACAAAGCACTACC
>CANHSD010000104.1 GCA_947463105.1 Chitinophagaceae bacterium | reverse complement strand
CAAAGGCAAGTACGGTGTAAAGCACGGCTCTTACGATGAACTTAAACCCATGTGTGATGCCATTACCGACCGGGGCATTGGTGCTACCGTTGAGGAGTTGAAGGGATAGCTTTCTTTAATTCAATTTTTCTTTGAAATGCACACTCATGGCTGGATGCAGCGCTGCCTGGTTGATGACCAGAGACCGGATGAATTCATTGGAGACTGCAGGTTCCAGCAGTTTTACCAGTTTATCTTTTTTTAATTTCTGTGCTTCCTTTGGAACATATCCCAGTGCAAGAAAATCGTTTCTCCCAATCATGATGCAGGTCAACTCAGTGCTTTCCCTGCCCTCGCCAAATACCGCGATGGTGGGGGAGTGATGGATCATTTCACGGATGGCCATTTTTACCTTGGTATTGTAGGATGCGATGTCTTCAGTATGTTCACAGATGCCTTCACAAAAGGCTTCTTCTTTTCCCACACAGGCAACCTGCTCTTTTTGCAGAAAACACATTTTGGGGCAAAGCTTGTGTTCTCTTGCAAGTTTGTTCAGCAGCCTCTGCCCATCTACCTGCATCGGAAATGATGTATGCGGTTGTAAGTGTTTTTTCTTCTTGACAATTCCCAGCCGAATGACTCCCTTCATGTCTTCATAACTGCAAATCCCAAAACGGTTTTCAAATTTTTTCTGTGACCTGTTGAAGGCCGGCCACAATCTTTTGATTTCAATGCTCTCGAAAACACCCATCATCAATTCATTGCCACATTCCCGAAAACTGATCTTGCTGACCATCCTGATGAGGTCTTGTTTTTTCTTGCTGACGTCGTTGTTTGTAAAATGACTGGTGACCCGCTTTTTCAAGCGTTTCGCCTTTCCTACGTATATTATTTTCCCTTTATGATCATGAAAATAATAGACACCCGGCGTATTGGGCATCCGCTCAAGATCATTGCTGGACAGATGCATGGGCAGGTAGCTGTCTCCGCTGCCTTTCTTGAGCATGGTTTCAATATTGTTCTGTCTGTCATGTTCAAGCAGTTTGTGAAAAAGGACGGTTGTGGCCTCTGCATCTCCCATGGCCCGGTGCCGGTCTTCAATGCTGATATCGAGCGAACGGCAAAGGTTACCCAGGCTATAACTTTGGTGACCTTCAAATATTTTTCTGCTCAGCCTTACAGTGCAGAGCTTCCTGGAATTCAACTTGAACCCATGCTGCGAAAGCTGGTGTGCAATAAACGAAAAATCAAAGTTGACATTGTGGGCGACAAAAACCTTGTCTTGCAGCAGTTCGTATACGTCTTTTGCAACCTGACCAAACACAGGGGCCTTGCTGACCATCCTGTCGGTGATGCCTGTTAGTTTTTCAATGAAAATGGGAATGGGTTGCATAGGGTTCACAAGGGTGGTATACCTGTGCATGATGGTCTTCCCATCGCTGATCAGGATAGCAATCTCAGTGATGCTTCCTGTTCCTGCGTTTCCTCCTGTTGTTTCTATGTCTACAATTGCGTACATGCCTTGCCCACGAATATTATCCGAAATTAACAAGATAATTCCGAAGGCAATTGGCTTGTTGAAAACTTAATCCAGGTGTAGGCTAAACTCTTTTTCCATTTCCTGTTCAAGCTCTCTTTTGGTGATTTTCCTGAATGCACGATTTTTCAAAGGGATATCCTGCAACGATTTGCTCTTTTCAATGATGTTTTGAAGTTCATACCGGGTATCACCGGAACCCAGGATCAGGATTTCTTTGGCTTGCTGTATTTGATCAACCACTTTTTTTAGGAATTGCTGCACATGGTTGTTTTCCCTTTCCTGCATTTTTTTCTGCCAGTCAAGGGAAGTGCCCAACATGCCGGTTTTATTGGTTGTTTCCCCATCAAATCTTTCTCTGCCGGCTCCAGACTTGATTTCAATGAATTCGGGTTCTCCTTCTGTTGTTGCTTTCATCACCATGGCATGTTTTCTGTCAATCCAAATGGCATAAATGGTTTGATTGGCTGATTTTTTCATATAAATAATTAATTGTCAGTTAAATATGATTGAAATAACTGCAATGATACACCCTGATTTTACCATGGCAAATGACGAACATCAGTTGATTTACAAACAGGTATCACTCTTGACGAAGGAAAAATGTAACAATTTTAACATTATATTTGGAATTGTTTGTAACTTGTTGTAAGCACTCTACGTCTTAACAGCAAGCCCTTCCATCCAATTCCATGATATGCCTATTTCAATTGAATACACCAATGAAAAAGAAAATCATGAATATTTTCACATCTACACAAGGCGGTAAAACTGCCATAGTCTTTTTGGTAGTCTTGGCCATTTATGCATTGATTGCATTGGTTACTTATTTGGTTTGGTAAAAGCCAGATTAGTCCATCTGTGATCACACAACATCCTTCATGTAAGGTCTAACTTTCTTGTTACCTTTGTGGGCCTTAAACGTTCGCAATTCATGGAGATCTCCAAAACATTTGATTTTACATCAGCAGAGCAAAAATGGTACCAGCATTGGCTCGACAACAAATACTTTGAAAGTACCCCCGATGACAGGGAACCCTATACGGTTGTTATTCCCCCACCCAATGTTACAGGCATTCTCCACATGGGGCACTGCCTGAACAATACCATCCAGGATATCCTTGTCAGGCGTGCCCGTATGATGGGTAAAAATGCCTGTTGGGTTCCTGGTACTGATCATGCATCTATTGCTACAGAAGCCAAGGTGGTGCACATGTTGCGCGAAAGAGGAATCCAAAAATCCAGTTTGAGTCGTGAGGCATTTCTTGAGTATGCCTGGGAGTGGAAGGAAAAATATGGTGGAATCATCCTGCAGCAATTGAAAAAACTGGGATGTTCCCTTGATTGGAACAGGACCAGCTTTACCATGGACCCTGATTATTATCGTTCTGTGATTCAGGTTTTCAACGACCTGTATGGCAAAGGATACATCTACCGTGGCAAACGCATGATCAACTGGGATCCGCGTGCAAAGACGGCCTTGAGTGATGAGGAAGTGATCTTCAAAGAGGTGCAAGGGAAACTTTATTTTCTCCAGTACCAGTTGGCTGACAAAGAGGGAAATCCTTTGCCGCTTGAAAATGGAGGAATCATCATCGCAACTGTTCGTCCAGAAACAATCCTTGGAGATGCAGCCATTGCGGTTAATCCTTCTGATGAGCGGTTTAAGCACTTGATAGGTACTGAGGCCATCGTGCCATTGATCAACAGGAGAATTCCCATCATCGGAGATGATTATGTGGCCACTGATTTTGGATCTGGCGCATTAAAAATCACGCCGGCACATGACATGAATGATAACCAGATCGGTATCAAGCATGGTCTTGCAGTGTATGATATCCTCAATGAGGACGGTACCATGAGTGTTGATGCCCAGCTTTACATAGGCCTTGATCGTTTTGAGGCCAGAAAGCAAATTGTTGAGGCATTGAAATCGGCCGGACATGTTGTGAAAATTGATGAATATACCCATCAGGTGGGATTCTCTGAGCGCACGGATGTTGTGGTGGAACCAAGGTTGTCATTGCAGTGGTGGGTAGACATGAAGAAAATATCAGCTCCAGCACTCAACGCTGTGCAGGAAGGAGAGATCAATTTTCATCCTGCCAAATTCAAGAACCTCTACAGGCATTGGATGGAAAATATCAAGGATTGGTGCATTTCGCGTCAGCTTTGGTGGGGCCATCAGATTCCGGCCTGGTATGATGCAGAAGGACGTTTTATCGTTGCCATGGATGAGGAGGATGCCAAGCAAAAGTTTTCAGCAACCTACGGAGTAGAAAATCCACAACTCAAGCAGGATGAGGATTGTCTGGATACCTGGTTTTCTTCCTGGTTATGGCCTTTTGAGGTTTTCAAGGGTATTTCTAATCCTGGGAACAAGGATGTTGCTTATTATTATCCTACCAATACTTTGGTTACAGCACCCGAAATCATTTTCTTCTGGGTGGCCAGGATGGTGATGGCAGGTTATGAATACATGGGCCAAAAGCCTTTCAAAGATGTGTATTTCACCGGCATTGTGCGCGATTTACAGGGCAGGAAAATGAGCAAGCAGCTCGGCAATTCTCCAGACCTGCTTGAAATGATTGATGATATTGGTGCCGATGCCGTTCGTTTTGGTATTCTCATCGCATCTCCAGCTGGCAATGATCTTTTGTGGGACAAGGCGTCGAATGAACAGGGAAGAAATTTCATCAATAAAATATGGAATGCCCTCAAATTGGTCCAACTCTGGAAAGAACGTTCAAAACCCAATCTGACTGCTGAGGAAATGACCCTGGGATCTGACTGGCCCCATGAATGGTTTGATGCAAGACTGCGCGAAGTGTGCACTGAGGTAGACCAATTGATGGAGCAGTTCAAATTGAGCGAGGCCCTCAAAACCTTGTACACCCTGGTTTGGGATGATTTTTGCAGCTGGTACCTTGAGTGGATCAAGCCAGGTTTCGAAAAGCCCATGGATGAGGCCCATCTCAACAAGGCCATTGGATTTTTTGAAATTTTATTGGAAAGGCTGCATCCTTTCATGCCTTTTGTGACAGAAGAAATGTTTCACCTGTTGAGGGATGAGCAGCCTGTTGATCTTTGTGTAAGGCAGATGGATGCATCTTTCATTGCCAGGCCTGCAGACCATGCTATACTCACAGAGGCTGCATTGCTTAAATCAGCCATCACTGCCATCCGGGATGCAAGAGTGAAGGCACAGATCAAGAACAAGGATGCTGTTTCATTGTATGTGGTTGCAAAAGAAAAAGCCGTTTGGTTGCCCATTCAGGAACTGCTTTGCAAGCAAGTGAATGCAAAATCGTTTGCTTTTACCGATGATGTGGTTGCAGAGACCATCCAACTGGTGATTGGCGGAGACAAGTTCTATGTAAAGTCAGATCAGGCATTGGATACATCTATCCAGCGAAAAGAGCTTGAAGCTGAACTGTCCTATTTCCAGGGCTTTCTGGAAAGTGTTGAGAAGAAACTCTCTAATGAAAAGTTTGTCAGCAATGCCAAACAGGAAGTGGTAGACATGGAAAGAAAAAAGCAGGCGGATGCACTCGACAAAATCAAGATGCTGAAAGAGGGATTGGCCAACCTTGGATAGCATAGGTCAGATTTAACTGTTCATTATCATCACTAGGATTAGATTTGTACCATGAGCAAAATTGTCTTGTCATTTGTTTTTTTTCTGGCATCAATCTTTTCCTTCGCACAATCCAAGAAAGCCAAGGTGGATACCGTGGCAACAGCCATGCCCCTTACATTTGCCACCTATTGGGGTCCTGTGGCAACGGGCAATGCGCTGGCTGCACAAATCGCGGCAATTTCCCCTGCAGCGATTTTGGTCAGAGACAATGCAGGAAAATTATACCCCGTCAATGCATTTCGGATCAATTATAAGTTCAAAAGTACCTATCGTGATGATGAATCAGGGCAAACCAAATCAATGAGTGACCTGCGGGTTGGAGACTTCAACAATACTGCACAACTCAGTCAGGTCTGGGCTGAAAGCATCAAGGACAATGTAAAGCCGGGTGATACAATTTTGTTCAACAAGGTACTTTTTCGAAATGTCAAAGGGAAATTACAGTTGGCACCGGTATTGAAAATTGTTGTTCGCTAGATCGCTTTATCTGATGGGCCATTCCATTTCCTGGTTCACCAGTTCATCCCTGAAGGGAGCGCTGATCCTGATATAATTATCAGTATACCCTTCAATCATCCCATTTTTATTCTCCTGTTCAAACAGGACTGTTCTGGTCTTTCCCTCCTGTGAGGCCCGGAAATACTGCATTTTCTGGTAGGAGAGGTTCCTGAGGATCTTGTTGCGCTCGTTACGGATATGAATGGGGACAACACCCTTTATCTCAAGGGCCTTGGTATTGGGTCTTTCTGAATAGGTAAATACATGCAGGTAGGATACATCAAGGCAATGAAGAAAATCGAATGTCTCCTTGAACTCCTCTTCACCTTCTGATGGGAATCCAACAATGACATCTACACCAATAGCAGAATCAGGCATCAGTGCTTTGATCATCTCAATCCTTTCGGCATAGAGTTCTCTCTTGTATCGCCTTCTCATCAATCCAAGAATGGTATTGCTTCCGCTTTGCAGCGGGATATGAAAATGAGGCATGAATTTTTTACTAGCAGCAACCAGTTCAATGATTTCCCTGGTGAGCAAATTGGGTTCGATGGATGAAATCCTGTACCGGCTTACCTCTTCGATTGTGTCAAGGGCTTGGCAAAGCTCAAAAAAACTATTTTTTCTTTCGCCGTCGATCAATCCAAAATCTCCTAAATTCACGCCCGTCAGTACAATTTCTTTCACCCCCTGGCCACCAATTTCCCTTGCTTGTTGAACCACATTTTTCAGCGAATTGCTCCTGCTTTTGCCACGGGCAAGTGGGATGGTGCAAAACGAGCAATTGTAATCGCATCCGTCTTGTACTTTTAAAAAAGTTCTGGTGCGGTTGGTAACGGAGAAAGAGGCATTGAAATCATTGACCTCGCTGATGTCGCAGCTGCAAATTTTTGTTGAATCGCCCTTTGTGAAATTCCTGAGGTGCTCTGGAAGGTTGAATTTTTCTGCGGCGCCAAGGACAAGATCAACACCCGGAATGGTAGCAATTTCTTTGGGTTTTAATTGTGCATAGCATCCGGTGATCACAACTACGGCCTCGGCATTCTGTTTCTGGATGCGCCTGACCAGTTGTCTGCATTCCTTGTCCGCATTTTCTGTTACAGAGCAGGTATTGATGACATAAACATCTGCAGGCTCGTCAAATTCCTTTTTGGTGAAGCCTTCTTTTTCCAGCATTCTTCCCAATGTGGAAGTTTCTGAATAATTGAGCTTGCAACCCAGTGTATGCAATGCTATGGTCTTTTCCGCTGTCATTGGCCGGCAAAGATACAAACGGGAAAGTGTATATTTGAATTAATATATGCGCAAAGCCAGGTTCCTTATCGCCCCATTTCAGCTCTTGTATTGCTTGTATGCCTATCTCCTTGCTGTAATCATCATCTTTTCCCTGATTCCTTGTCTGATCCTTTGTCTGCCCTTGGGCAAATTCAGGGGTGGCAACATCATGTTTGAGATTTACAGGGTGCTGGGGCGTCTCTTTTTTCTGTTGGTCGGGATAAGGCATGTTAATCGTTACGAATCAAGACCGGCAGACGATGAGCAATACATCTTCATCCCCAACCATATTTCATATCTTGATGCCATAGTGGTGATCCTGGCCATCAAGCATCATTTCAGGGCCATTGGAAAATATGAGCTGCTCAAAGTGCCCATCTTTGGGTTCTTGTACAAGTTCTGTGTGATTACCGTCAATCGATCCAGCCCCGAAGACAGGGCCAGGAGTTTGAATGACCTGCGCAACACCCTTGCCAGGGGAATTTCAATTGCGGTGTTTCCTGAAGGAACATTCAATATGGCGGATGGCCCCATGGCTGAAATGTATGATGGCGCGTTTAAACTGGCCGTTGAGACAGGAAAGAAATTACAACCCATTCTGTTTTTGGATACGTACGACCGCATGCATTACCGGCATTTCCTTACCCTTACTCCTGGCAAGTCAAGGGCTGTATACCTTGAACCCATTGACCCTGCAGATTATCCAGAGGCTGATCCAAAAGCGTTGAAAGCCATCGCGAAGCAGAAAATGGCAGATAAGCTGATTGAATACAGGGCATCCTGGATCAACCCTCATTATTTTTTGAAATCCTAAGCCGTTCAACCCTTGTTTGCAGAAATCATCATACCATTAGCCTTGCCCAAGACCTATACTTATTCCATCCCGGAAGAGATGCAGTCTCTTGCCATACCCGGTGTGAGGGTTGAGGTCAGTTTTGGCAGGCAAAAAAGGTATTCCGGTATCATCAAATCCTTGTCTGATATCGGTCCAAAGGGTTTTGATCCCAAGCCCATCATCCAGGTGCTCGACCCGGAACCTGTTGTATATGATCAGCAACTTGCCCTCTGGAATTGGATGGCCAACTATTACATGTGCAGTGAGGGAGAAGTGATGGCAGCGGCGCTGCCCACCCAACTCAAGCTTAGCAGTGAAACCATCCTGATGCTGAATGAGGAATATGGAGAAGATTTTAGTGACCTGGATGATCAGGAATACCTGGTGGCAGAAGGATTGTTGCTGAAAAAAGAATTGAAGATGGAGGAGGTACAGGATATTTTGGATGCATCCCATGTTTATCCGGTGGTCAAACGGTTGTTGGAAAAAAAAGTATGCATTGCATGGGAATCACTCAAAGAAAAATATACACCCAAGCGAGAGAATTTTGTACATCTTCATCCCGATTACCACAGCGAGGAAGCACTGGCCGGGTTGCTGAACCAATGGAACAACCGGGCCCCAAAGCAACTGGAATTGTTGCTGGCTTTCCTTCATCTCCAGAAAACAGAAGGGGAGGTGAAGCAACCCGCATTGCTGAAAAAAGCTGATGCCAGTTCCTCTCAACTGAAAGGATTGGTGGATAAAAAAATACTGGTCATTTCAAAGCAATCAGTAGACCGATTGCAGCTTCAATCCAAGCAGGTGAAGATTGACTTCACCCTTTCTCCTGTACAGACCATTGCCCATGAAAAATTGGAGAAGGCCCTTCAGGAAAAAGAGGTTTGTTTGTTGCATGGGGTTACATCCAGCGGTAAGACGCAGGTCTATATCAAGCTGATTGAAGCGCAGGTATTGGCCGGTAAGCAAGTGCTTTACCTGCTTCCGGAAATTGCCCTTACTGCCCAAATCATTCGAAGATTACAACAACATTTTGGTGGATATATCGCCATCTATCATTCCAGGTTCAACCCCAATGAAAGGGTAGAGCTCTGGAACAAAGTGAAGAAAGGGGAAATCAGGGTTGTATTGGGGGCAAGATCAGCCCTGTTTCTGCCTTATTCCGATCTTTCCCTGATCATCATTGATGAAGAGCAGGATGCTTCCTTCAAACAACAGGATCCTGCACCCCGCTACAATGCCCGTGATGCCGCCCTTTATTACGCAAGGATGTGCAATGCAAAAGTGGTCCTGGGGAGTGCAACACCCAGCATTGAAACCTATGCCCAGGCCGTGAGTGGGAAATATGGTTTGGTGGAAATGTTTGAGCGCTATGGTGGCGTTGAACTGCCTTCCATAACTGTGGCGGATACCAGGGGAATGGTCAACAACAAGATGGTCCGTCACATGATCACGCCTGCTCTGAAAGAGGCGATGGACAAGGCCCTGGCAGAAGAAAAACAAGTGATACTCTTTCAGAACAGAAGGGGATATGCCCCGTATAAGATTTGTGCTACCTGTGGTTTCATTCCCCATTGCGAGCATTGTGATGTTACACTTACCTATCACAAAATTCACCACAGGCTTCAGTGCCATTATTGTGGTACTTCTTATCCTGTCATGCTCACCTGTACAGCCTGTGGTGGTGCAAGCTGGGTGGAAAAGAATTTTGGTACAGAAAAGGTGGAAGAAGACCTGATTGAAATGTTCCCTGAGCATACGGTTGCAAGGATGGATATTGACACCGTAAAGGGCAAGTATGCTCATGATGAGATGATCAGGAGTTTTGAAAAGCACCAGATGGATATCCTGGTGGGAACCCAGATGGTGGTCAAGGGGCTGGACTTTGAGCATGTGGCACTGGTTGGGATCCTGGATGCAGACGGGTTGTTGAGCTTTACTGATTTCAGGGTAAATGAGCGTGGCTTTCAGTTGATGGAACAGGTGAGTGGTCGGGCAGGAAGAAGGGGGCAGCAAGGCGCTGTAATTATTCAAACATCCAATCCAGGGCATCCCATCATTGCATTGGTGGCGGCACACGATTACAAGGCTTTTTAT
>CANHSD010000103.1 GCA_947463105.1 Chitinophagaceae bacterium | reverse complement strand
CAATGTATATGGTGGATTGCAGGACAATGGTTCCTGGTACGGAAAATCCACCAACAAGGAATCGATTGACTGGACAGACGAAGGGCAGTATGGCTTCAAGAGAATGGGCGGTGGCGATGGCATGCAGGTGCAGATTGACCCGCGCGACCACAATACTGTTTACACCGGATCACAGTTCGGCGCTTACATGCGCATCAACAAGCAAAACCAGGGCCCTAAATTCCTGAGGCCTGTTCCCCAAAATTCAAAAGAAGAAAAGCCAAGGTTCAACTGGCAAACACCCATCCTCTTGTCCAAACACAACCCCGATATTCTGTATATGGCGGGGAACAGTTTGTTCAGAAGCATGAACAGGGGTGATGATTTTGAACGCATCAGCGGAGACCTATCCAATGGGAAAAAAACCGGCGATGTGCCCTTTGGTACAATGACCAGCATCAGTGAATCACCCTTAAAGTTTGGATTGATCTATACAGGAACTGATGATGGAGTTGTTTCCCTGACAAAAGACGGAGGCAATACCTGGACCAGGCTTTCAGGACTGCCCCAGGGATTGTACATCAGCCGCGTACTGGCCTCTAGCCACCTGCAAAGCCGCGTTTATGTTACCATGAACGGATACCGGGATGATCACTATGCTGCCTACGTATATTGCAGTGATGACTATGGTAAAACCTGGAAGAAAATGGGCAACGACCTGCCCTTAGAACCGGTGAACGTCATCCGTGAAGATCCAAAATCATCCACCATTCTTTACCTGGGTACTGATGGCGGTGCATATGCAAGCATTGATGGTGGCGCATCCTTCATACAATTCACCAATAATTTGCCCATTGCCATTCCAGTGCATGACATGGTGATTCAAGAAAGGGAAAATGAAATCGTGTTAGGAACTCATGGCAGGAGCCTGTATATTGGAAAACTGGACCTGATCCAAAAAATGGTCAATAAAGAGGCTAAATAGGCCTTTTTAGAGGCCTTTGAGGTACTGGGCAGCAAGTGTATATCCTTCAAGACCAAGCCCGCAAATCGTTCCTTTTGCCTTTGCAGACACATGGGAGATTTTTCTGAATTCCTCACGGGTATGCACATTGGAAATATGCACTTCGATCACTGGTGCAGTAATGGATGCAATGGCATCACCAATGGCAACAGAGGTATGGGTGTACCCACCAGGATTGAGGATGATGCCATCTGCAGAAAATCCTGCTTGTTGGATAGCATCAATCAATTCACCTTCGATATTGGACTGAAAAAAATCAATCACCAGATCAGGATTGCACTGCTTCAACTTTTCAAGATAGGTTTCAAAGCCCTCAAGCCCATAGATACCAGGTTCCCGCTTGCCCAGCAGGTTCAGGTTGGGTCCGTTGATGATGGTGATTTTTTTCATGACCTAGTTGTTATTGATCAGGTTGATGAAATCATCAAAAAGATAACGGCTGTCGTGCGGTCCAGGCGTAGCTTCCGGGTGGTATTGCACTGAAAAAGCAGGACGATCTTTCAGCCTTATGCCCTCAATGGAATCATCATTGAGGTTGATATGGGTAACCTCAATTTGTTCCGCATTTCTCACTGCATCTGCGTCAACAGCAAAACCATGGTTCTGTGTAGTAATCTCACAAAGTCCGGTCATCAAATTTTTAACGGGATGATTCAAGCCCCGGTGTCCATGGTGCATCTTGAAGGTTTTGATGCCATTGGCCAGTGCCAAAAGCTGATGCCCAAGACAGATGCCGAAAACAGGCTTCCTTGTATCAAGAATCTTCTTTACAGTTTCTACTGCATAATCCATGGAAGATGGATCGCCAGGTCCGTTTGAAATAAAGAAACCATGGGGCTCAAAAGCAAGCAGTTCTTCAAAACTGGTTTTGGCAGGATGAACCCTGACATAAGCCCCCCTATCAGCCATGCACTGGATGATGTTTCTTTTGACACCAAAGTCAAGCACTGCAATACGAATGCTGGCAGCCGGATCACCTACATGGTATACTTCAGTAGTAGAAACAACTGAAGCCAGTTCCAATCCATCCATGGAGGGTACTTTTTTCAATGCTTCCATCAAAGCAGCTACATCAGTATTCTCAGAGGAAATGATGCAGTTCATGGCACCTTTTTCACGTATGTGCGTTACGAGGGCCCTTGTATCAATGTCTTCAATGGCAACTACCTGCTGGCTGACCAAATAGTTCTGTAAAGAATCATCCGCCATCAACCTGCTGTATTTTTCTTCAAGGTTTCTGCCAATCAGGCCCTTGATTTTCACTGTTTCACTTTCCACATCCCCTGCCTTGACGCCATAGTTACCGGTATGCACATTGTTCATGATCAGCACTTGCCCAAAATAACTGGGGTCCGTAAATACTTCCTGGTAACCGGTCATTCCGGTATTGAAACAAAGTTCACCTGAGGCAGTTCCGATTTTACCAAATGAACGGCCATGAAAAACCATTCCATCTTCCAGAATAAGCAAAGCGGGGACTGAATTCATTTCTTGTGTTGGCATAAGGGGAATTTGGATGCAAAATAAAAAAGGCAGGACCAAAAGACCTGCCTTTAAAAGAAATTATTTATCAACATTTTTCTTATTCAGAGGCAGTTGATTCTTCGGAAGTGGCTTGCGCTTCAGCAGCAGGAGCTTCTTCAGTTGCAGCGGTCTTTTTCTTGGCACCACCACTTCTTCTGGTTTTCTTGGCTGGTTCAGCTGCAGTTGCTACCCCTTTTCCATAGATCTCGTTGTAATCAACCAATTCAATCATTGCCCTTTCAGCGTTGTCACCCAAACGGATGCCAAGTTTGATGATCCTGGTGTAACCACCTGGACGAGCAGCAACCTTAGGACCGATTTCAGTAAACAGTTCTTTTACTGCGGTCTTGTCCTGCAAATATGAGAATACAATACGGTGGTTGTGCATGATTTGCTCTTTGCTTTCCACCTTTTTGGTCTTCGTGATCAAAGGCTCGATGTACGTGCGCAATGCTTTTGCCTTCGCGTGAGTTGTTACAATACGCTTGTGCATGATCAGCTGGCTCGCCATGTTGGACATGAGGGCCTCGCGGTGGGCCTTTTTTCGGCCTAGATTGTTGATTTTGTCTCCGTGACGCATGACTGTTGAGTTTAAAGCTGTACCGTGTCAGGAATTACAGCCTGATAAAAAATAGGTTTCCCTTATTAAAATTCGTCGATATCGATACCCAATTTGGCAAGATCCATTCCGAAATGAAGGCCTCTTTCCTGAAGTACCTGCTCAATTTCAGACAATGATTTCTGTCCGAAATTCCTGAACTTCATGAGGTCTTCCTGCTCATACTGTACCAGCTGGCTAAGACTGTTGATCTTGGCTGCCTTTAAACAGTTGAATGCACGTACAGAAAGATCAAGGTCTTCCAAAGGTGTTTTAAGCACTTTCCTCAATTGGAGGGTTTGCTCATCTACCAGGTCTTCCTTCTTCTCTTCCTTGTTATCGAAAGTGATGTTCTCGTCGGTAATGATCATCAGGTGCTGGATCAAGATCCTTGAAGCCTGCTTTACAGCCTCTTCAGGATGGATTGTTCCATCAGTAACCACATCGAGCAACAATTTTTCGAAATCGGTACGCTGCTCAACACGGGTGTTTTCGATGGCATACTTTACATTCTTGATCGGCGTATGGATAGAGTCAATCGGAATAAATCCAAATGGAGCCTCTTTCTGCCTGTTGTCTTCGGAAGGAACATATCCCCTGCCCTTGGAAATGTGCAACTCAATGTTGAGTTTTGCGGAAGGATCCATGGTGCAGATGAGCAATTCCGGGTTCATTACCTGGAAGGTTCCAGTTACTTCGTCAATCATGCCAGCAGTGAAATCAGATTTTCCTTTGATGGAAATTGTCAGTTTCTCTGTCTGTACATCATGGTCGAGGATCTTTTTGAACCTGATTTGCTTAAGGTTCAAGATTATTTCTGTAACGTCTTCTACAACACCTTTCAATGTAGCGAATTCGTGATCAGCACCTTCAATTACGATACCAGTGATGGCGTATCCCTCGAGTGAGTTCAAAAGAACCCTGCGAAGTGCGTTACCAATGGTAACACCATATCCTGGTTCAAGCGGACGGAATTCGAATTGTGCTTCGAAGTCGGTTGCTTTCTGGAGGACTATTTTGTCCGGCTGCTGGAAATTTAAAATGGCCATATTTAAATTCCTTTTACTTGTTAGATCCCGATTATCTCGGGAAAACGGGTGATATGAAAACCGGATGCCATTAGGCATCAGGCAGATTACTTAGAATACAATTCAACAATCAACTGCTCCCTGATGTTTTCAGGAACATTTTCTCTTACAGGGAAAGCGATGAAAGTTCCTGACATTTGGGCCTCACTGAAGTCAACCCATCCAATTTTTGGATTTCTTGGTCTCATCAGGGACTTGATGTTCTCGCTTTCCTTGCTCTTATCCGCAATGGTGATGACATCACCTGGTTTCAACTGGTATGAAGGAATGTTAACCACCACATCATTTACCATCACGTGCTTGTGAGAAACGAGCTGACGTGCAGCTGGACGAGATGGGGAAATACCCATGCGGTAAACAGTATTGTCGAGGCGTGACTCCAACAAGATGATGAGGTTTTCACCTGTTACACCTTTGATACGAGCTGCTTCTTCAAATGTCTTGCGGAACTGGCGCTCCAAAAGACCATACGTGTACTTTGCCTTTTGCTTTTCCTTCAGCTGAATAGAATACTCACTGGGCGCCTTGCGCTTGCGTGATGCACCGTGCTGACCAGGAGGAACACTGTTTTTGTCGAGATACTTACCATTTCCGAGGATCGGCTCACCGAACTTCCTGCAGATTTTTGTTTTGGGACCTGTGTAACGTGCCATTGTAATTTGTTTTGATTTTTTAAGAAATGACAGGGGATTATAAAAAAATCATAAAACTGAATCTCCTGTCCTGATATAGATGTTAATTATACGCGACGCTTCTTTGGCGGACGGCAACCATTGTGTGGAAGCGGTGTAATGTCCTTGATCATCACAACCTCGATACCGGAATTGGCAAGAGCGCGAATGGCACCTTCCCTACCTGCACCTGGTCCTTTTACATATACATCAACCCTCTTCAAGCCTGCCTCAAGTGCTACACGTGAAGCATCTTGTGCTGCCATCTGGGCTGCATATGGCGTATTCTTCTTGGAACCCCTGAAGCCCATTTTACCGGCGCTGCTCCAGGAAATGACCTGTCCAGCCTTATTGGTCAAACTGATGATGAGGTTGTTGAAGGTGGCGTTGATGTGGGCATCACCGAAACTGTCAACTTTTACCACTCTTTTCTTCGCAGCCGCCTTGGCGCTGTTTTGTTGTGCTTTTGCCATAATTTTTTTAAACTAGGTACTCAAAAAAAATCAGTCTTTTCAGACCCTGTTCAACCCTCGATTGCACCCGATTTCCGGCGATGAACAGCAAAATGATGGTGCAGGATATAATGAGTGAAAAGCGGCACAGCCACTTTTCCATTTCATTTATTTCTTGGCGGCCTTTTTCTTGCCAGCAACCGTCTTACGCTTACCCTTTCTTGTACGGGCATTGGTTTTGGTTCGCTGACCCCTTACAGGTAGTCCTTTACGGTGACGAAGACCACGATAACAAGCGATATCAAGCAAACGCTTGATAGACATTTGTGTTTCAGAACGCAGTTGACCCTCAACCTTGAACTCATTGGTGATGATTGTCCTGATCGCATTCAGTTCATCGTCATCCCACTGGTTTACTTTTTTATTTACGTCAATTCCTGCCTTTCCTAAAATGTACTGGGCAGTTGACACTCCGATACCATAGATGTAAGTGAGACCAATTTCTCCCCTTTTGTTCTTTGGCAAATCAATACCTGCGATACGGGCCATAGATGTTTATTGTATTTGTTCGATTGAATGATTGAGTAAAGATTAACCTTGGCGTTGCTTGTAACGTGGGTTTTTCTTGTTGATCACATAGAGTTTACCTTTCCTGCGGACAATCTTGCAATCCGCACTGCGCTTCTTGATGGATGCTCTTACTTTCATATCTCTGGTTTGGGCTCCTTGGAGCGGTTTTTATTTATACCTGAAAATGATTCTCCCTCTTGTCAAGTCATATGGACTCATCTCAACCCCAACCCTATCACCGGGAAGAATTCGGATGTAGTGCATCCTCATCTTACCTGAAATGGTTGCCAATATCTCATGCCCATTTTCTAACTTCACCTTGAACATAGCATTGCTTAGCGCCTCTATGATGTTACCGTCCTGTTTAATGAGTGCTTGTTTTGCCATGGTTTTTGGGAGCGCAAAGATAAGATAATCAACGGAATTAGTAAAAAAACTTTAAGATATTTTAACGAAACATCAAATTCACTGATTTATCTCGGTTTTGTGAAGTGTAAGCGAAGTTAAGAAAAAAATACAACTATCTGATATTCAATGATATGAAAAAAATCGTACTGCTTTCTGATACACATGGATTCATGGATGAGAGATTCCTCTCCCACTTCAAGGGGGCAGATGAAATCTGGCATGGCGGAGACATTGGCGAAAGGAGCATCCTTGAGGAGCTGTCTGCCTATGCTCCTGTAAAAGCTGTTTATGGAAATATTGACGGCCATCCGTTGAGACATGAACTTCCGGAATGGCTTGAATGGGAAACAGAACAAGTGAAAGTGCTGATGACCCATATTGGAGGAAGGCCTCCCAAATTTGTTGGAACGGTGAAAGAAAAGATTGCTGCTACCAAACCGACCATTTTTGTCTGCGGGCATTCCCACATCCTGCTGGTTCAGTTTTATGCTGGATTGAACTGCCTTCACCTCAATCCAGGTGCAGCTGGTAGAACAGGATGGCACAAGGTACAAACCTTGCTGAAGTTTTGCATTGATGGAAGTGACATCAAGCAGATGGAAGTGGTAGAGCTAAAAAGAATACCCTTAAAATAAGGTATCCTTACATGCCTGGGAACCAGGGCCTGCCTATTTCGCGGAAAGGCCAGGGCACAGCTACCAAAATCAACAGCAGCGCTAAAATGAAATAACGAAAAGCCTTTTTGTACTTTTCCTCATCAGTCACTTTTTTCTTGGCCATGCCATGTCCCAGCGTGATCAATACAATGGCCAAAATCATGGAGACAGGATGTTCCACCTGAAAAAACCTGGTTGCGGGATTTTTCATCACATCCGCAAAAGATTGATTTCCACTGGTGAAGATTCCCATGCGGCCGATGGTCCATTGGTAGAGCCCTAAGAGCAAGGTAATGTGTCCAGCAATCATGGTCATCAACCATATCTTTTTGTCTCCGGCTGCAAATGCTTTCTGTCCCTTCCATCCTGAGAAACTTTTGTAAATGGATAGCAAAAGAAGAACGAGAATGATCCAGCGCAGAAGGTTGTGTAAATGTAGGAGTCCGGTTTCCATGAGTGTTGTTTTGTGCCTTTCAAAAGTAATGGAAGCAATCCAATAAAATGAAATCGGACTAAAAAAAAATCATCACCCTTTCTGTTTAACTTGCAGCATGGCTGCGTTACAATTCGAATTGGAGAAAAAAGACCCTTCCTCCCAGGCAAGGGCAGGAACGATCACTACAGACCATGGCGTGATCCAAACACCCATTTTTATGCCGGTGGGAACAGCTGGCACCGTAAAGGCTGTTTCACAACAACAACTGAAATCTGACGTGCAGGCCCAGATCATCCTTGGCAATACCTACCACCTTTACCTGCGCCCAGGATTGGATGTACTGCAATCAGCAGGTGGATTGCACCAGTTCAATGGATGGAACAGGCCCATACTCACGGACAGTGGTGGCTATCAGGTATTTTCCCTTGCAGCCAATAGAAAAATCAGTGAAGAGGGTGTTGTTTTCCAAAGCCATATCGATGGTTCCAAACATTTGTTCAGCCCGGAAAAAGCCATCGACATTCAGCGGGTGATTGGTGGCGACATCATCATGGCTTTTGATGAATGCCCTCCCTACCCCAGTGAATACAAGTACGTCAAAAACTCAATGGAGCTGACCCATCGTTGGCTGGACAGGTGTTTTGCGCACATGAACAATACAGATTCCTTATATGGACATACACAGAACCTTTTTCCCATTGTGCAGGGCGGAACAGAGAAAGACCTGAGAAAAGCCTCCTGTGAATTCATTGCTTCAAAGGATGCTGTGGGTAATGCGATTGGAGGCCTCAGTGTGGGTGAGCCCACAGAACTGATTTATGAATACTGTGGATGGTCTTGCGAGCATCTCCCAGAAAATAAACCCCGCTATCTCATGGGCGTTGGCACGCCTGCAGATTTGCTGGAATGCATCGCGTTGGGCGTAGACATGTTTGACTGTGTGATGCCCACAAGAAATGGAAGAAATGCCATGCTTTTTACCACAGAGGGCATCATCAACATTGACAACAAGAAATGGGAAATGGACCATTCTGTCATTGATCCGGGCCTGGAGAATGAAACATCCAGATACTATTCAAAGGCTTACCTGCGCCACCTGATCAAAAGCAAAGAAATCCTGGGGCTTACCATTGCCAGCATCCAAAACCTTGCTTTCTATCTTTGGCTGGTCACCCAGGCGAGGGAACAGATCATGAAGGGAAGCTTTTCCTCCTGGAAAAAAGACATTCTACCAGTCATCACCAGGAGATTGTAATTTGTTTTTTTGATTACTTTAGTACAATCATCTCAGAAGAATAATATCACCATGAAAAAGCATCTCTTCCTGTCAGCTGTATTTTTTCTCATCACAAACTTCACCATGTCTCAGGAAACAACACTATTTGAAAAGCAACTTTTCATATCTGGAGAAGACACCTTGCCGTGCAGAATCCTGACACCTGTAAATTTCAAAATAGGAAAAAAATACCCCCTTGTTATTTTTCTGCATGGATCAGGAGAAAGAGGAAACGACAATGAAGCCCAACTGAAATGGGGAGGCGATCTATTTATGGATTCCGCCAACAGGATCAATTTTCCTGCGATTGTTGTTTTTCCTCAATGCCCCAAAAATGACAAATGGGGTGAATACAACAAAAACAACCTGAAAGACAGCACGGGCTATGATTTCAGCACAGATGCGCCCATGCGTAAACCCTTGAAATTGGTCAGTGATTTTATCGATACCCTGATCAGCGCTGGACAAGTTGACGTGAGACGCATATACATTGGAGGATTGTCCATGGGTGGATTTGGCACGTTTGAATTGCTCTGGAGAAGGCCAGGATTTTTTGCAGCAGCCATCCCCATCTGTGGAGCCGGAAATCCAGAAAAAACATCCAGCTACAAAGCCAATTTTCCCATGTGGATCTTTCATGGCGAAAAAGACCCGGTCATTCCCGTTGCCAATTCAAGGCTGATGTATGAAAAAATGAAGAAAACAAACAGCAAGGTGCGCTATACAGAATACCCCGGCATCGGACACAACAGCTGGGTGAATGCCTTTGCTGAACCAACGCTAATGCCTTGGCTTTTTGAACAAAAATTATCTGCGAAAAAGAAATAAGGCAGCAACAGTTGCTTAAAAAATCAAAGGATCACACTACACCCTACCTGAAGATTTCTTGCAGCGGCAGGATTGTAGAACCGGCCACCAAATGCATTGATGTCATTGCCAAGGCTATACACAGCATCACCTATGTTGTCAAACAGCACAAACAATTCAGCCTGTTTTTTTGCAACAGCTCCCTTCCAGCCTAACTTTCCTTGCCAAAGACGATAGGCTTGAGCATAGAATGTATTGGCATCATTGAGGGGGACTTTTCCGGCATAATTCAAATTGATGTTGCAGAAATAATGCTGGAAAAAAGAAGTTTGTACTGAGAAATTATACACGTCTTTTGGAACACCAGTCATTTTATTTCCTGCAT
>CANHSD010000102.1 GCA_947463105.1 Chitinophagaceae bacterium | reverse complement strand
TGAAATTATTACACCCTCTTTTACGTATATCGCAACAACAGAGGTCATGGCCTTGTTAAGGCTCAATCCTGTTTTTGTGGATGTTGATCCGAGGACTTTTTGCATTGATCCCAACAAGATTCGGGCGGCCATTACCCCCAGAACAAAGGCGATTGTACCGGTTCATTTGTATGGCCAGTCTGCCCCTATGGAAGAAATCATGGCCATCGCAAAGGAGTTTGGACTTTTTGTGATTGAAGACAATGCACAGGCCATCGGTGCTACCATTCGGTTCAGCGATGGTACAGTACACATGACAGGTACCATTGGGGATATTGGATGTACTTCGTTTTTCCCTTCAAAAAACCTGGGATGTTTTGGGGATGGTGGTGCAATCGTGACCCGTGATGCCAGCCTTGCAGCTAAAATGAGGATGATTGCCAACCATGGCCAAAGCAAGCGTTACTATCACGATATGGTTGGTTGTAACTCCAGGCTCGATTCCATCCAGGCTGCTGTATTGAATGTCAAAATAAAATATTTGCACGAGTACAATCAAGCCAGAAGGAATGCTGCTGACTTCTACTCAAGCGCATTTGCCTCCAATCCCAATATCACCAGTCCATTTGTAGCTGAAGGGAATACCCATGTTTTTCACCAGTATACATTGATATTGAAAGAGCATCACAGGGATGAATTGGTTGAACAACTCGCCAATAAAGGTATTCCTGCCATGATTTATTATCCTGTACCAGCCCACAGGCAAAACATGTTTTCATTTTTGAATCTACCCGCAGTTGATTTGCCTGTCACCGATTGGCTTACCCACCGGGTGGTATCTCTGCCCATTCATACGGAATTGGATCAGGAACAATTGGATTATATTGTTTATCATGTCAATACCTTCATTTAATAAACACAACTTATGAAAATTGCAGTCATCGGAACCGGATATGTCGGACTAGTTACAGGTACCTGTTTTGCTGAAACAGGCAATGAGGTTACCTGTATTGATATAGACCAGAGAAAAGTAGACAAACTCAGCAGTGGTGAGATTACGATCTACGAACCCGGGCTTGAGAAAATATTTTTAAGAAACCTCAAGGAGCAGCGCCTGCATTTCACTTCAGACCTGAAGGCTGGTATCAAGGACGCCAAGATTCTTTTTCTTGCCCTTCCAACACCGCCGGGTGAAGATGGATCTGCAGATCTCAAATATGTATTGGGCGTTGCCAAAGACCTAGGACATATCATTGAAGACTATGTTGTAGTGGTGGATAAGAGCACCGTTCCGGTTGGAACTGCAGAGAAAGTTCAAGAGGCCATCGCCGAAAACAGCAAGGTGGAATTTGACGTGGTTTCCAATCCTGAGTTCCTGAGGGAAGGTGTTGCGGTAGAAGATTTCATGAAGCCTGATAGGGTTGTAATCGGTACTAACTCAGAGCGTTCAAAAAAACTCATGAATGAATTGTATGCACCGTTTGTGAGATCTGGAAACCCATTGATTTACATGGATGTTCGTTCAGCAGAACTGACAAAATATGCAGCGAATTCTTTTTTGGCCACCAAGATCTCTTTCATGAATGAGATTGCACAGCTTTGCGAGAGGCTGGGTGCGGATGTTGACATGGTTCGTTTGGGTGTGGGAAGTGATGCACGCATCGGAAAAAGATTTCTTTTCCCCGGCATCGGTTATGGCGGAAGTTGTTTTCCCAAGGATGTTCAGGCTCTTGTAAAAAGTGCTGCTGAAGTCGGATATGATTTCCAAATCCTCAATGCTGTGATGGATGTGAACGAAAAGCAGAAATTGCATCTCATGCCCAAAATCCATAGGTATTTCAATGGTGATTTGGCCGGCAAACATTTTGCACTGTGGGGATTGGCCTTCAAACCCAATACAGACGATATTCGTGAAGCGCCGGCTTTGTACATGATTGATGCACTGCTTGAAGCAGGAGCAACTGTTTCCGCATTTGATCCTGAAGCCATGCCCAATGTGAAAGCACTATTGGGGGATAAAATCCATTTTGTCGAAAATCAGTATGATGCATTAGAGGGAGCAGATGCATTGATCATCGCAACAGAGTGGAATGAATTCAGGACGCCTGACTTCTTGAAAATGGTCAAGAGCCTCAAACGGAAAACAATTTTCGATGGCAGAAATCTTTTTGATGTCAACAGTGTCAATGAGCTTGGATTCCATTATGAAAGCATTGGCCGTAACCCACAAATTTAATTTTAGATAATGGCTAATAAAAGAGTTCTCATTACAGGTGCTGCCGGTTTTCTTGGATCGCATTTGTGCGATCGTTTTATCAAAGAAGGATTTGATGTGGTGGGCATGGACAACCTGATTACGGGTGACCTGAAAAACATTGAACACCTGTTCAAATTGAAGGAGTTCGAATTCTATCACCATGACATCACCAAATTTATTCACGTTTCTGGCAACCTCGACTATATTCTTCATTTTGCCTCACCTGCCAGTCCAATCGACTACCTCAAAATACCCATCCAAACACTGAAGGTAGGCGCCTTGGGAACCCACAATTGTCTTGGCCTTGCCAAGGCAAAGGGAGCCAGGATGTTGGTGGCCTCTACTTCTGAGGTATATGGAGATCCTTTGGTCCATCCACAAACAGAAGAATACTGGGGTAATGTAAATCCTGTTGGTCCGCGTGGTGTGTACGACGAAGCCAAACGTTTTATGGAGTCCATCACCATGGCCTATCATACTTTTCACCAGGTTGAAACCCGGATCATCAGAATATTCAACACCTATGGTCCTAGGATGCGGCTGAATGATGGAAGGGCATTGCCCGCATTCATCGGACAAGCACTCCGGGGTGAGGACCTGACTGTTTTTGGGGACGGATCTCAGACAAGGTCCTTCTGTTATGTTGATGACCTTGTCGAGGGTATCTACAGGCTTTTGATGAGCGACTATGTGTCTCCTGTGAACATTGGTAACCCGGTGGAGATTTCTTTGTTGGAGTTTGCGGAAGAAATCCTCAAGCTTACTGGGGCAAAGACCAAGATTGTTTTCAAGCCTTTGCCAGTGGATGATCCTAAGCAACGCAAGCCTGATATCACCAAGGCAAAAGCATTGCTTGGATGGGAGCCAAAAGTGGACAGGGCAGAAGGGTTGAGGATTACGTATGAATATTTCAAGTCTCTCCCTCAAGAGGAGTTGACCAAGCAGCCCAAGGAGTTTATTTGAAAATATACATCATCAACTATTTTTAGTAATGAAGAAAATATTGATCACAGGCGGTGCAGGTTTTATTGGGTCACATGTGATCAGGTTGTTTGTCAACAAATACCCTGATTATGCCATTGTTAACCTGGATGCACTGACCTATGCCGGCAATCTTGAAAACCTCAGGGATATTGAGCATGCACCCAATTATAGTTTTATAAAGGGAGATATAACAGATGAGTCCTTTATCAATCAATTGTTTACAGACCATTCCTTCGATGCGGTGATTCATCTGGCAGCAGAGAGCCATGTAGACAGGTCTATTCTCGATCCCCTTTCATTCGTAAAAACCAATGTAATCGGAACGGCTGTGTTGCTGAATGCCGCCAAAAAATCATGGGGCAACATGGAAAACAAATTGTTCTACCATGTGTCCACCGATGAGGTATATGGTTCACTGGGAGAGACGGGATTCTTTACCGAAGAAACGTCTTATGATCCCCGTTCTCCCTATTCAGCATCCAAAGCATCATCAGATCATTTGGTCAGTGCTTATTACCATACCTATGGTTTGCCCATGGTCATTTCCAATTGCTCCAACAATTATGGGTCGCATCAATTTCCGGAGAAACTATTGCCGCTGATGATCAACAATATTGTGCATTCAAAGCCCCTTCCTGTATATGGGAAAGGTGAAAATGTACGTGACTGGCTTTGGGTGAATGATCATGCAAGGGCCATTGATGTCATTTTCCATCAAGGTAGATTGGGAGAGACCTATAACATCGGAGGATTCAATGAGTGGAAAAATATAGACATTGTTCACCTGCTTTGCAGCATCATGGACAAGAAGCTTGGAAGGGCGGATGGTGAAAGCGCCAAGCTGATTACCTATGTAAAAGACCGTGCCGGTCATGACATGCGATATGCCATTGATGCCACAAAGTTGAACAAGGAATTGGGTTGGGAGCCTTCTCTTCAATTTGAAGAGGGCATGGACAAGACCATTGACTGGTACCTGGCCAATGAGGGATGGATCCAAAGCGTAACCTCCGGATCATACAAGCAGTATTACGAACAGCAATATACAAGCAGATAAGATGACAATTGAAGCAACAGGATTTGAAGGATTGCTTTTATTAACTCCTTCTGTTTTTTCGGATGATAGAGGATATTTTTTTGAAACCTACAACAGAGAGACGCATTCGAAAGCAGGACTTGATTTTCAGTGGGTGCAGGATAACCAATCCCATTCCAAACATGGTGTAATCAGGGGATTGCATTTTCAAAATGCCCCCTTTGCACAAACAAAATTGGTTCGTGCCTTGCAGGGAGAGATTTTAGATGTTGTTGTTGACCTGAGGAAGGGAGAACCCACATACGGAAAATCATTCTCAGTAATCCTCACAGCCGAGAATAAAAAGCAATTGCTTGTCCCCAAAGGATTTGCCCATGGATTTTCAGTCCTCAGTCATTCGGCTGATGTCATGTACAAATGCGACGCCCTTTACAACAAGCAGAGTGAATCAGGATTGATTTTCAATGATCCATCCCTACAGATAGACTGGAAACTTTCAGCTGGTGAAATGATTGTTTCAGAGAAAGACCTTGTACTTCCTGCTTTCGACAACATCGATGCCAATTTTTAATCCTGAACAATGAAAAAGATCCTCGTTACAGGAGCCAACGGTCAGCTTGGAAAAGAGTTGAGGGACCTGGCCTCCAGCCAGCCGCAGTATGAATTTTTATTTCTCTCAAGAGAGGATTTGCCTATTCACCATTTTGAGTTGGTAAGGAACATGTTCACTTCTTTCCGCCCTGATTATTGCATCAACTGTGCAGCCTATACCGCTGTAGACAAAGCAGAGCAGGAAGCGGGATTGGCGCAGCTTGTCAACGCCGAATCTGTTGGCATACTGGCTGCTGTTTCGGCTGCCCATGATTGCCGATTCATTCATGTGTCTACAGATTATGTCTATGGCGGTGACGCAAGTGAACCCTATACTGAAGATTCTCCAACTGGTCCCAGTTCCGTTTATGGGCAAACAAAACTTGAAGGAGAGCAAGCGGCCATTAAAAATGATCCACTTTCTGTCATCATTCGAACCTCCTGGGTTTACTCTTATTATGGCAATAATTTCGTTAAAACCATGATGCGTTTGATGAAGGATCGCAAAGAGATTTCTGTGGTCAACGACCAGAAGGGTAGCCCCACATGGGCGTCAGACCTGGCATCATTTATTGTTCATATTATCAGCCAACCACAATGGCATCCGGGAATCTACAATTATTCCAATGACGGAGAAATTACCTGGTATGATTTTGCATTGGCAATCAAACGACTGATTGCATCAGATTGTATGGTTCACCCAATTCCTTCCTCCGCATACCCTACTCCGGCAAAACGCCCAGCATACAGTGTGCTGGATAAACAAAAAATCAAGCGTGTTTTTGGTGTGCATCCCCAAAGCTGGCAACTGAGCCTTGAAAAATGCATCAGCCAATTGCTTAAGGATTAAGCCGTTTTCAGTTCCCGATATCCCTTTCCATTTTTTCAATTGCTTTCAGAAGGGAGTCCAGCTGTGACTCGAGGAGAATATTTTTGTTTTGAAGATTTTCTGCCTGGTCTTCAAGCGCTGTAAAATGATCCAGTGCTTTCATCAGTATGTCCTTCTCTTTTTTAAGCAAATCGATTTCGGCCTGCAGTTGAATCTTGTCCTCTTTCAATTGCCTCAAGCTACCCTGTAGGCCTGCCAATTTTTCCTGTAGCAAGATGGCTGTTTCGCTGGACATATACCCAAATGTAGCGCAGTTGGCTTGAATACCAATCAAGCCGGGCATTTCAGCCGTTTTTGGGGCTGAATTCGTATATTTGCACTCAATTTATTCTTATGGCATTGATCACTGCCCGATTGGCTGAAAAGGAATATGGATTGGATATTACAGATGCTGATGGACATGCCATGCGCATTGATATCCCTGTCGCACAAGGAGGAAACGGATCTGGTTTCAGGCCTATGCAAATGTTGCTTTCAGCACTTTGTGGATGCAGTGCCGTCGATGTGATCAGTATCCTGAAAAAACAACGCCAGGGACTTGAAAACCTGACAATTGAGGTGGATGGTCAAAGGGAGGAAGGAAAAGAACCTTCGCTCTGGAAAAACATCCAGCTGGTTTTTAACATCACTGGAGAGGTTGATGCATCAAAAGCCTACAGGGCTGTTGACCTTTCCATGGAGAAATATTGTTCTGTGGCTGAAACCCTCAGGGCGGCGGGTGCTGCCATCGATTTCAGCGTTATTGTAAATGGTTCGGCAGTGTCCGGACAATAAAATATTTTGAATGCGCCCTGAAACAATAGCCATAAGGACCCAAACAGAAAGAACAGGAGAGAAGGAACACTCAACTCCTTTGTTTCTCACAAGTAGTTTTGTCTATGATACAGCAGAAGACATGGCTGCTGCTTTTTCTGATGATAGCCTGGATGTAAACATCTATTCCCGCTTTTCCAATCCTTCTGTAGATGAGTTCATCAAGAAGGTATGTTTGATGGAAGGGGCAGAAGATGGCATCGCCACTGCTACAGGAATGGCTGCCGTCAACGCTTGTTTCATGACTTTTTTGTCTGCAGGTGATCATGTTATTTCTGCAGCTGCAGTGTTTGGATCCACCCATGCCATCTTAACAAAATACCTGCCCAAATGGGGGATTGAGTACAGCTATTTTGACATGAATAAGCCTGAATCCATCGAGGCACTGGTCAAGTCAAATACGAAATTGCTCTATGTTGAAACCCCATCCAATCCAGGACTGGATATTATTGATATGGAAATGGTTGCAGCCCTCTGCAAAAAACATAACATCATTTTTGTGGTGGACAATTGTTTTGCAACGCCTGCAGTCCAACAGCCCATCCGGTTTGGGGCAGACCTGGTACTGCATTCCGCCACCAAGTTCATGGATGGTCAGGGCAGGGTATTGGGAGGTGTTGTTGTGGGAAAAAAAGAATTGGTCAAAGAAATGTACCTCTATATCCGGAACACAGGACCATCACTGAGTCCCTTCAATGCATGGATCTTGTCTAAAAGCCTGGAAACCCTTTATGTAAGGATGGACAAACATGCACAAAATGCCTTGCAGATTGCAAAGGCCCTTGAAAATCATCCTGCGTTGAATTGGGTTAAGTATCCATTTTTGCCATCACACCCCAGGTACGATGTTGCGGTGAAGCAGATGTCAAATGGAGGGGGAATACTGACCTTTGAACTGAAAGCGGGCCTAGAAGGGGGACGTAAGTTTCTCAACGGACTGAAATGGCTGTCAATGACCAATAACCTGGGAGACAGCCGCACCATTGCCTCTCATCCGGCAAGTACCACCCATTCCAAGCTCAGTGAAGCCGAAAGACAGGCCGTAGGGATCACCCCCGGACTGATCAGGCTTTCAGTTGGCTTGGAGCATCCTGAGGACATCATAGAAGAAATCCTGCAGGCACTTCATTAATCATTTACAAGCCGGCAGCAGATGCCGGTTCAATACGTTAACAATACAACATGGACAAGATTTTTGACGAACCCATCAAGCAAGCCTCTGATTTTGCATTCAACAACAAAGTGGCTGGCGTATTTGATGATATGGTTACCCGCTCTGTGCCCTACTATATTGAGATGCAGCGCATGATGTCTGAGTTGGTTGCAGATCAATGCAGTGAAAACGGGGTAATCTATGATTTGGGCTGCTCCACGGGTGCAACCATGATCATGATGGACCAGACCGTTCCCCAGCACATCAAGTTTGTGGGTATTGATGATTCGGCCCCCATGCTGGAAAAATGCAAAACCAAACTGGAAGAAAGGGGAATGACAAGGCCATATGCGCTTGAAGTGGCAGATTTGAATTCAGGGCATGTGGCGATGAAAGATGCTTCAGTGGTGATTCTCTGTTTGACCCTTCAGTTTGTTCGCCCCATTGCCCGTGAGAAACTGTTGAGGTCCATTCACGAGCAACTTCAGCCAGGTGGTGTATTGATTGTGATTGAGAAAATTCTTGCTGAGGAAACAGATTTCAACCGCGACTTCATCAAATATTATTACGATTTCAAGCGCCGTAATGATTATAGTGAAATGGAGATTTCCCAGAAGCGTGAGGCCCTGGAAAACATCCTGATTCCCTATAAGTTGAGTGAGAACATCACCCTTTTGAAAGAGGTTGGTTTCAGAACGGTAGAAGTGTTTTTCAAATGGTATAATTTCTCAGGATTCATTGCAAAAAAACTATCATGATCCAGATCGGTAATTTCTTTTTCAAGTACAGAAACCTTCTTTTTATTCTGCTCTACGGATTGTTGTTTCTTCCCTCACCGGAATTGTTTACTGAAAATATTTTCCATGCAGATTATAGAACCTGGCCACTGGTCATAGGACTTTTTGTTACAATACTAGGACAAGCGATTCGGGGTGCTACCATTGGGTTGGCCTATATTGTGAGGGGTGGGAAAGACAAGAAGGTATATGCTGAACAACTGGTCTCTACAGGAATTTTTTCTCATTGCAGAAACCCGCTTTATGTTGGTAATATCCTGATGCTTCTCGGAGTAGGAATTTTGGCCAACTCATTGGTATATGTTGCCATCATCATGCCATTGTTTCTCTTCATCTATCAGGCAATTGTGCTGGCTGAAGAGCATTTCCTGAGAGGAAAATTTGGTGCTGATTTTGATGCCTATTGTGCAAAAGTCAACCGCTGGGTTCCCTCCCTGAAGGGGATAAGTGCAACATTCTCATCCATGAAGTTCAATTGGAAAAGATGGGTGCTAAAGGAATACACTACCCAGTTCATCTGGCTGGCGGGTATCGCCTTGTTGATTATTCGTCTTTATCAAATTGAAGATGTAGTGACCAATAGTGCGTATGCGGTTATTTTGTTGGCTATTGGCTATGCGCTGGTTCGATACCTCAAGAAGTCTGGTAAAATGAAAGAATGATGTATGAAAAATGTCATTTATTTTTTTGTGTTAGCCACAGTGCTTGAATGTGCATTTATGAACACATTAAATGCACAGGGTTCCAGTCAAAAACTTACACTTTCCCTTGGTGGAGGTATAGAATTTGGAGGAGATAAAATTGCCGAAGTTTATTTTACCAATGGTGCTGATCAGTCGGTCAATGCTGGTCAGGGAGGCTCTGTTTATGCTGCCCTTGAGTATCAACTGAGTAAATCATTTCGCATCAGAACCCTGGCAGGATTTAAGTATGTTACTACTGCCGCAAACAATGCAAACATCAGATTGACCCGTTTCCCCTTGCAGATTTCGGGTATTGTAAACCTGAATAAAGATTGGTGGTTATCTGCCGGATTGGCTACACAACAAGGGATAAGATTCAAGGGAGATGGATTCCTGGATGATCTTAACCTTACAACCAAGGGCGGTGCTGTTTTTGGGCTGGGCTACAATTCTTTTTTCCTGACCTATACTGGAATGAAGTATAAAGATAATCGTCAGAATGCGTATGATGCATCCAGTATCGGCCTGGGTTTCCTCATCCCATTGAGAAAAACGAAAAAATGATAAATGCAATAGGTCCTTAAAAAAGGTACTTTTTCTGCATAAAAAAATCCGCAATTTGCGGATCTTTTTTGTTGCCCGACCTGGATTCGAACCAAGACAAACAGAACCAAAATCTGTCGTACTACCATTATACTATCGGGCATCCTCCCTAGCGGGACGCAAAAATAGGATATTTAC
>CANHSD010000101.1 GCA_947463105.1 Chitinophagaceae bacterium | reverse complement strand
GGGGCATTGGCCGTAAATATGCACGCAAACTCAAGGACCTTTATGGGATCAATACCGCCTGGCAGTTGCGGCATATGCCGGAAGAGTGGGCCCGAAAAAACCTCGGTGGCGTGGTGGGCGTTCGCATGATCAGGGAGCTGAATGGGGTCTCCTGCATTCAAATGAAGGACCCTCTGGAGAAGAAAAAAATGATTGCCACTACACGCATGTTTGGCAAGCCCGTTTATGAACTGAAGGAACTGAAAGAAGCCGTGGCTACCTATGTTTCAAGGGCGGCTGAGAAGCTGCGCAGGCAATACGGTGCCGCATCTTCCATTGATGTTTTTGTGGTGACCAACGGACAGCAGAGCGGACAGTATGCCTACGATCCCCAGCACCATCACCGGTATTTTACGCTGATGAAACCTACCTCGGATACAGCCGAGCTCATCAGGGCAGCGCTGCCTTTGGTGGAATCCCTTTACCGCAAGGGTTCCAAATATGCCAAGGCAGGTGTGATGCTCGGTGGTATTGTTCCGGATGATGCATTGCAGGGCAATCTTTTTGATGCGCACGCCAAACAGCAGAACCGGGCCCTCATGCAGGCCCTGGACAACATCAATTTCAGCATGCGGGATGATATGGTGAAGTTTGTTTCCTCCGGGCTTACCCGCAATTGGAAAATGCGACAGGAAATGCGGAGTGGAAGGTATACAACCCGGTGGGATGAGTTACACGAGTTGAAATTGAAATGAAAGCTGGGATGCGCTACGCGCATTGAAGCTCAACCGAAGATGCTAGACCAGAAGCCTTTTTTCACTTGCTTCTTCTCCATTTTGGCAATGCGGTACCTTGTTTGAAAAGCCTGTGAATCTTCCGGGCCCAATTCAATCAATCCCATTTTGTTGTTGAAGGAATCGGGGGGCGAACTGAGGTTTTCAATGGCAATGCTTTTTCTATGGTCTGGGGTATAGACCTGGAGATAGGGATAGGATCGGTCTGGGTAAATATAGAGTTCCAGCCCGAGTTGCTCATCAGACAGGGTGCAGTGCGGCATGGGTTCTTCCATGTCGAGCACAAATGAATTGTCGAGAGAGATATCCTTTAGTGGTGCACCTTTGAACCATTTTTTATTCCTGATCAATTTACCTGTAGGCACAAGTGCATCATTGAACTCCACCTGCTTCTTTGCATTGATCTGCAGGGTTGCCGTATCGATGGTTTCGCCGAGCTTGAAATAAGGATGCCAGCCATCAGACATGGGGATGGTCCTGCCGCTTCGGTTGTGGACAGTCGTGATGATGGTGAGCCTGCAGCCTTCTTCGAGCCTGTAGCGGATGTTCATGTCAAAAGCAAAAGGATAGCCCGGGTCGGTGCCCTTGTAGCGGTAAAGGAATTTGCATTCGCACATGAAGGCGGATGCTTCTGCAATGGCAATTTCATGTTGAACATCGTAGAGCAAACCATGGATGGCATGTCCATTCATGAAGAATTTGCCCGTGGTGTATTGTTGTCCTTCCCAGGTATAGGTGGAGTTGTTGAGCCGGCAAACGAAGGGGGAGAGTTTTGCCCCTGAAAATGCGGGGGTGAAGTTGGCTTTCCAATCATCCGCATCCTTGAATCCTTCAATGATGTTGATGATTTTTCCATTGTGTGGAACTTCCAGCTTGTTCAGGATGGCACCTGCCGAAGGAATGATGGTGGCCTTGAATCCGGTTGCCTCATCGCGCAGGATGATTTCTTCCCATCCATTCTGGTGGATACGGTCGCAATAAAAAGTGAGTACCGATTGTTTGGCCTGTTCTTCCATTTACCATCCAAGGATATACGCGAAAATAAGTGGTGCAACGATGGTTGCATCACTCTCTACAATGTATTTGGGTGTATTGATGTCCAGCTTTCCCCAGGTAATCTTCTCATTCGGCACTGCACCAGAGTAAGATCCATAAGAAGTGGTGGAGTCGCTGATCTGGCAGAAATAGCTCCAGAAAGGAACATCATGCCATTCCAGGTCTTGGTACATCATCGGCACAACACAAATAGGGAAATCGCCTGCAATACCGCCACCAATCTGGAAAAAGCCTACGCCCTTTCCACCACTGTTGTGGCGGTACCAATCGGCCAGCCAAACCATGTATTCGATGCCACTTTTCATGGTGGTGGCCTTCATTTCATTTTTGATGATATAGGAGGCAAAGATGTTACCCATGGTGCTGTCTTCCCAGCCACCCACAATGATGGGGAGGTTGCGTTCAGCAGCAGCAATCATCCAGCTGTCTTTGGTGTCGATTTCATAATCAGCCTTCATCACACCGCTGTTCAGCAGTTCATACATAAACTCATGCGGAAAATATCTTTCACCCTTGGCGTCGGCATCTTTCCAAAGCTTGACGATATGGTGTTGTATCCTTCTGAATGCTTCCTCTTCAGGAATACAGGTGTCGGTTACCCTGTTCAATCCCTGCTCCAGCAATTCCCATTCCTGTTGAGGAGTGAGGTCGCGGTAGTTGGGAACACGCTTGTAGTGGCTGTGGGCCACAAGGTTCATGATGTCCTCCTCCAGGTTGGCTCCTGTACAGGAAATGATATCAACCTTGCCCTGCCTGATCATTTCTGCCAGGGAAACACCCAGTTCTGCAGTGCTCATCGCACCCGCCAGGGTTACCATCATTTTACCTCCTTCGAGCAAGTGTTGTTCGTAGCCTTTGGCAGCATCAACAAGGGCAGCTGCATTGAAATGACGGTAGTGGTGTTGAATGAACGCTGAAACAGGACCTTTTGCCATATGCTTGATTTAAGATGGGCAAAGG
Organism: Chitinophagaceae bacterium; assembly: GCA_947463105.1. Lineage (GTDB taxonomy): Bacteria > Bacteroidota > Bacteroidia > Chitinophagales > Chitinophagaceae > Pollutibacter. The sequence goes on along the minus strand of CANHSD010000101.1, from coordinate 7,292 downwards.
TAGCAGTTTTGGCGACTACTTGTGTGCAACAAACACGGGTATCTTGTGCTGTTCAATCACATCAGATAGGAAGCTTTTTTTGAAAAGATTAGACAGCTCACTTCTTCCGTAGGCTCCTGTCACCAGCATGTATTCTGTTTGTTCAGCCACCCAATTGGCGAAGGTTTCGGCAGTTTCCTGTGTAACAGCTTCAAGGGTCAGGTTGGAGAAATGCTTGGCGGCCAACTCTTCAATCAGCTCCTGATGGGGAAGCGGTTCATTTTTCTCCTCAAGCGAGATCAATTTGGTTTCCCAATGAAACAATTGGGGGAAAAGATAGGTGAACTGCTTGATGGCAAAGACTGAATCTGCTTTTCCGTCGTAGGCCAGCATGATCCTGCTGGGCAGTGCAAATTTTTCGGGCACCAGCAGGACAGGGCATTCTGTCTGGCGAAGTATTTTTCTGAGGTAGTCATTGGGTTGTTCTTTGCCAACATTTTCATAGAATATCTCACTGCTCAGGATCATGAGGTCTGCAAAACGGGTTTCGGTTTGCAATTCCTGCAGGGCAAACAGGTCTGTATCGCGATGGCTTCTGTATTCAAGCCCTGCATGCTGGCATTTTTGTTCAAAATAACGCATGTTCCGGTTGATCAGTCCTTCATCCGATTGGGGAGGGGCAACCGTAATGGGAGTGGCTGTACCCACTCCACTGTATCCGATGATGTCGCGGTAGTCGATCGGTTGCAGAAACACACCTGTGGCCAGGATGGGCTCAAATTCGTTGAGAAAAGAGGCCATGCGAAAAGCGCCTTCTGAAAAATGGTTGCCGTCAAAAACAAGGAGAATTTTTTTCATGCTGGTATGATTTGAGGGGGGGTTAAAAAATAAGCTTTGGTCCGTTGATCGTTTTCAGGAATTCACGCAATTCTTTGAGCATGGCATGTTCCTTTTCGTTGATATGGTTGTAGGCATCCGCCATGTGTTCCGAAAGACTGATGCATACATCCAGGTCCTGGTCGGTCAGTTCATTTTTATAGGATTTTGCGAAGTCGAAGAATTCCTGAAACGCTTCTTCTGCATTGGTATAGCTGTCTTCAGTCGTATCAAAAGAGAACTGTGTGATCCACGCTTCATTGGACCCAAAGCGGTCTTCATCTCTTTCCTTGTGCAACAGCCTTTCCCTGATGAGTTTGCTCACCGCTGCCTTCTCCTGCTCGGTTACCGTTTCGTCAGCGATGGCAATCGCGTACAATAATTTCCCCAATTCCTTATAAAACAATGCGGTGCCCATGGCATGGAATATTTATACAAATAAAGCATTCCCGCCATCCAGTTTGGATGACTGATGTCATCACCATTTATTTTGTTTATCATATGCCTTTTTAATTGACAGCGAACATTGAAGAAGGTTACCGTGTTTACTAACCATACATTGCCTTAACTTTACACACATGATAGCCGTTCTGTATTTTTTGATTGTTTTGGGTGTTTTTTTGCTGATGGAGGCCATCACATGGTGTACCCACCGCTGGGTGATGCATGGATTTCTTTGGTACCTGCACAAGGACCATCACCAGGTGGAGCCGGGTTTTTTTGAGAAAAACGATGCTTTTTTTGTGATTTTTGCCATTCCCAGCATGTTGAGCATCATGTATGGCATGCAAACCCCTGGTTTTTGGTGGCTGCATGCGATCGGATTTGGCATCATGGCCTATGGTTTTGCCTATTTTATTGTTCATGATGTGATCATTCACCAGCGCTTCAAATGGTTTTCAAGAAGCAACAATACCTATATCCGTGCGATCAGGTGGGCCCACAAGATGCACCACAAGCACCTGCACAAGCACCAGGGCGAGAGTTTCGGAATGCTCTATGTTCACAAAAAATACTGGGAGAAAGTACGAAGGGATAAACAGCTCATGAAAGGCAAGAAGGTGGAGTATGCCCCTGAAGGATAGATATGATTATATTGTCACAGGCGGTGGTTGCGCAGGATTGAGCTTTATCCTCCATGTGCTGCAAACGCCATCCCTGTCCAACAAGAGCATCCTGTTGATCGAGAAAGAACAAAATCGTACCAATGACCGAACCTGGTGTTATTGGGAAAAAAAATCCGGATTTTTTGAGGAAATTGTTTTTCGCAAATGGGACATGGCCTGGTTCCATGGCCTTGGATACGGTGCATTGAAACACCTTGGGCCTTATGCCTACAAAATGATCCGGGGGATCGACTTCTACAATCATTGTTATGACCGTATCGCCCAATCCGGAAGGGTTGACCTGTTGCATGAGACGGTCAAAGGAATTGAAAATACAGAAGATGGCGTTGTGGTCAGCGCAGGAAATGAAATTTTCAGGGGAGATTTTGCCTTCAACAGCATTCTTTTTGAACAGCCAATATTGAAGGATAAAACAATATATCTTTTGCAGCATTTCAAGGGTTGGATCATTGAAACAAAGGCGCCTGTTTTTGATCCTGAAAAGCCAACACTGATGGATTTCAGGGTGGGTCAGGATGAGGGAACCACCTTTGTTTACGTGATGCCATTTTCTGCTACCAGGGCCCTGGTGGAATTTACACTCTTTACCCCCAAGCTTTTGGAACAGGAATCGTATGATCAAGGATTGAAAGACTACCTCAGGGATTTTTTAAAATTAGAAGAATATACGGTGGTTGAAGAGGAATTTGGGGTGATTCCGATGACCGACCATGTTTTTCCGGCCGTCAATGGAAATATTGTTCATTTGGGAACAGCGGGTGGGCAGACAAAACCTTCAAGCGGCTATACCTTCAGGTTCATCCAGAAGCATGTTGCTGCTGTGGTAGACCAGTTGGTGCTTTCAGGTAATCCGTTCCTGAAAAAATCAGTCTTGCAGAAAAGATTCATGTGGTACGACAGGGTCTTGCTTCACATGCTTTTTCACAAAAAGATGCCGGGGGCGAGGATTTTTACGCTCTTGTTCAGCCGCAATCCCATTCAGCGCATTTTCAGGTTCCTGGACAATGAAACAAAATTGGCCCAAGAGCTGATCCTGTTGAATACCCTTCCACAGTGGCCTTTCATGAAAGCTGGTTGGAAAGAGTTGTTCAAATAGCCCTCAGAATGTTGGGCTTTTCAATATTTTTTTCTTTTTTATTTTCCTGTTCACCCAATAAACCAGTTTGGTTGAAGCCATCCCAATGGCAGCACCTGCCAGTACATCGCCAAGCCAATGTTGATTGTTGTAAAGCCTGAGGTAGCCCGTTGCCGTTGCAGTTGCATACCCTGCGACACTGATCCAGGGAGAATAATGCCCAAATTCCTGGTGGAGGAACTCTGCCGCCACAAATGCCGTGCTGGTATGTCCGGAGGGAAATGAACGAAAATCACTCCTGTTGGGCCTTTCCCGTTGAACAATCCTCTTCATGGGTTGAACAATGACTGCAGCTGTGACATTTCCCAAAGCATACAAAAGCAATTGTTGTTGGGGCTTGGTTTTACCTTTCAGCCCTGCTGCATCCAGTGTAAAAACGACCAATGCCGGCAGATACTGTGTGTAGTCATCAATGTGCGTGAATTTCCTTTTGGGATTGAATCCATCATATATATTGGATTCAATTTTTCTAAGTGATGGAATGGCAGCAAAGCTTGAACCTACAGTAAAGAGGGCGGCTGGTGCAATCCATTGTTTGGTTTTGGCAGAAGGGATAGAGTCGCCAATTGGTTGCTGCGCGGACATCGTGGTGGTATAGCTGATGAGGAGAAATGAGAATATAGCAATAAATTTTATCATATCTATTGTGATGAAGTTGATTGCAATGTAGAATACAATTCTTCATTAATGCGATTGTATATATACCTCACAACATATTTCATAAAATAAAATTATATTACATGGGTAAAAATCAAATCTAGATGAAACCACTTGCTTCCATATTGGGCCTCCTGGCAATATTGTTTATTGCTTTGAATGGCTGTGAAAAAAAATCCGATACAAAGTCAACCGAAGAACTTTCTTTTGAGATCATTGAGGATCAAATATTGGCTACATCTTGTGCTACAACCGGATGTCATGCTTCCACTGCTGATGCCAGCTATGCCCAACATGGTCTTGTACTCTCCAAAGGGAATGCATTTTCCAACCTCGTGGGCAAAATGGCGAAAAATCAAGCTGCTGCTGCCCTTAAGCTGCAATTGGTCAAGCCTTTTGATGCCGACAACAGCTTTCTTTTCCATAAAATATCCTGCCAGGCCTCGCACCATGGTTCCAGCGCCAATTTTGGAAGCCAAATGCCATTGGGAGGAAACTACCTGACCCAGGGCCAGGTGGAATTTATCAAGCGCTGGATCAACGCAGGGGCAACTGCAACTGAAAAAAGCATCAGTGTCTCAGTGTTGAAAGACAGTTCTGCCTGTCAGCAAGACATCACCCCCCTTGCTGTACCTGCAGCCGATAAAGGGTTTCAAATGAAGATTGATCTTTTTGATGTCCCCAAGAATTTTGAACGTGAGGTATTTTACAGGGTCAATACGCCTAACGCGGCATCAGTCTATGTTAACCGCATTGAAATGAAGGGCAGGTCCAACAGCCATCATTTTGTGGTGTATGGCTTTCGCAATTCAACGGTGCTTCCGCAGCCCAATGTGCTGCGCGATATCCGCAACCTGGATGGGTCGCTCAATTTGAAGACTGCAGGGGAAATGCAAAACCATATTTTCTTTGGTGGAGGTACCGATGTTAATTCAGATGTAACCCTGCCGCCGGGTGTTGCGCTCAAGGTAGACCCCATGACCCCACTGGATCTCAACGCTCATTATTTCAACAAGACAAACCTGTTGCTGAAGGGTGAAAATTATGTGAATTTTCATACCATACCGGTATCCAACGTTCAGTTTGTAGCCAAGACGCTCGATTTGAATAATCTTGACATCTCTATTCCTGCCGGGCAGCGAAAGACCTTTTCCAAGACCTTTACATTTACTGCTGTAACAAGGGTAGTAATGTTGACGTCGCATTTTCACCGTTTTGGTGAAAAATTCAACATCAAAATTGCTGGCGGGCCCCGCAATGGAGAACTGGTCTATACCAATACCGACTGGCTCCATCCTTTTGTAAAATCTTTTCCAACACCCATTGTGCTGCAGCCTGGTGAGGGATTGACCTCTGAGGTTACCTATTTCAACAGTTCTTCAAAAGCCGTTGCTTTTGGTTTGACGAGCGAGGATGAGATGAACATAATTTTTGGATATTACTATTGATTTCAATTTAATTCATTCAACATGATGCGTTTCCAGAAGCTTACTCTTTTTGTATCCGTTTTTTTGGCTTGCTCCTTTGTTGTTGCCCAGCCAACTGCACAGCCTGTCAACATCGTCATCACTCCAGATCACGACAACTGGGAATACAAGATGGGGGAGCCTTCTGCTTTCACCATTCAGGTGTTGAAGTTTGGCGTACCGCAAAAGAATGTAATGGTCCATTATCAAATTGGCCCTGAAAGAATGAAGCCTGTAAAGGATGATTCTGTTTTGCTGAAAGAGGGTAAGTTCACCACAGCTGGCATTGCCATGAAAGAACCTGGCTTTCTTCGTTGTGTGGCCACTGTGGTTGTAGATGGTAAACAATACCGCAACCTCACCACTACAGGATATGAGATCAGCAAGATCCAGCCGGTGGTCAGCAAGCCCGCAGATTTTGATGCATTTTGGAAAAGCGCCAATGATGAGCTGGCAAAGCTTCCGTTAGATACAAAGATGACGTTGCTTCCTGAGCGTTCATCCGCAAAAACAAATGTTTACCATGTGAACTGCCAGGGCTACGGCGGATCCAGGATCTATGGCATCCTTTGCATCCCAAAAGCGACAGGAAGAAAATACCCTGCTGTTTTGCAGGTACCTGGGGCAGGCGTTCGTGCCTACGGCCCGGATTTGGAGTTGGCTGATCAGGGAGTGATTGTATTGACCATTGGCATCCATGGCATCTCTGTTATCCTCGATCCATCTGTTTATGCCGACCTGGTGGTGGGTGGATTGAAAAGCTATTTTACATCTAACATGGATGACCGCGACAAGTATTATTACAAAAGGGTTTATGCCAACACCATACGCTCCAACGACCTTATTTTCAGCTTGCCTGAATTTGATGGACGAACACTTGCCGTGAGTGGTGGAAGCCAGGGTGGCGCCTTGAGCATCATTACCGCTTCATTGGATAAGCGTGTGAAATACCTTGCTGCCATGTATCCAGCCCTTTGTGACCTGACGGGTTATGCTGCCAACAGGGCCGGTGGATGGCCGCACATGTTGAGCCCCAACAATGTTGCCAACACCAGCAATCCAAAAGTTATCAGTACCCTTGCTTATTATGATGTGGTGAATTTTGCAAAGGCAGTAAACATTGAAGGATATTATACCTGGGGTTTTAATGATGAAACCTGCCCACCCACTTCATTTTATGCTGCATACAATTCCATCAACGCACCCAAGCAGGCATCTATTTTTCATGATACCGGACATTGGACCTATGCAGAGCAACGGACAAAATACACCAACTGGTTGTTGTCTAAGTTGAAGCAATAATTATTTTGTTTCAGGCCAGTCGGTTTCAATGCCCTGGGCCCTGATGAAAGACTGGAATGCAGACAAGTAAGGTGGATGGTTCCTTACCGCTCTTGTTTGTATTCCATTTTTTTGTGCATAGGCAACCAGGCATCCTGCTGCTTCACCAATGCTCCATTCTACTGGGTGCAAGCGGTAACAACCGTTGGTGATATGCGTTGTGCCGATATTTTTATTGGCAGGGATGATGTTTTCCATCCTGATGGGAAGCAAAGCCCCCAAAGGAATCTGAAAGGGCACAGAAGGAAAATCGATATAGTTGTTCCCGTTAGAACTTGGATGCAGGTCTATGTGATAATATCCTATGCCAACACTGTCTTCAAAGCGCGCAGACCCACGGTTGTTTTTGGGCATGGATGATTGTGCAGACTGCTCCTTTCCAACATGTTCTTCAAGAATGGTAAATTCGGCTTTGATCCTTCTTGATTCACGGATATAAGGGTACTGTGCCAGGCCATCTGTTGTGCCCATCACATCATTGCGCAAACGCAGTCCTGGCCAACCTTTCCCGCCATCTGGCCTTGGTGCTTCTGTCTGTAACCAGTAGAGCAGGGAGAGGCTGAGTTGTTTGGCCCGGTCAACATGTTTATTGAATTCTTTTTCGCTGACATCCACAATATTGCCCAGCATATAATCATTCTGGGGCCAGTTGACAATGGTGATATCACTCTTGTACACACCCGGCAGAAAATTATTTTTATTGATTATTTT
>CANHSD010000100.1 GCA_947463105.1 Chitinophagaceae bacterium | reverse complement strand
TTCTTCCTTGATGGCTGCATTGCTTTTCCGGGCTGCGAACTTGGAGAAATTGTCTGTACGTTTCATGTTTTTTGTTTTGCTGTTTTACAACAGGATGAGTGAGAGAGGTTGAGGGAAGTTGAGGGAGGTTGAGAGAGGTTGAGAGAGGTTGAATTATTTATTAGCCAGTTGTCCGCAGGCTGCATCAATATCCTTTCCGCGGCTCTTGCGCAATCTCGCGTTCACGCGGTTCTTGTCGAGGAACTGCATGAAGGCTTCGGTTTTTTCTTCAGCGGGTTTTTTGAATCTGGCAAATTCAATCGGATTGTATTCAATGATGTTGACCAGGTCTGCAGGCACCTGCCTGTAAATCTTCATCAACTCTGCGGCATCTTCAAGTGAGTCATTGAAATTATCAAACAGGATATACTCAAAAGTTATCTCGCTTTTGGTCTGTTTGTAGAAATAATTCAGTGCATCAATGAGTGTTTTGAGGTCATTGGTTTCATTGATGGGCATGATTTCGTTGCGTTTCTTGTCGTTGGGTGCATGCAAAGAAACCGCAAGTTTGAACTTGACCTGATCATCACCCAATTGACGGATCATTTTGGAAACCCCTGCAGTAGAAACGGTAATTCTCCTGGACCCCATGCCCAATCCATCTGGTGCAGTAATCCTTTCAATGGACTTCAGCACGTTCTTGTAGTTGAGCAAAGGCTCACCCATGCCCATGAAAACAATATTGGTCAATTTCTTCTTGTAAATACGCATGGCCTGCTGGTTGAGCAATACGACTTCATCGTAAATCTCATCAAAAGAAAGGTTTCTCTCCCTTTCCATGAAGCCGGTAGCACAGAACTTACAACTCAGGCTGCAACCAATCTGGGAGGAAACGCAGGCGGTAAGTCTTTCGGCAGTAGGAATCAAAACACCTTCTACTTTGAACCCATCATGGGTCTTGAAACGGGATTTTACGGTTCCATCCTCACTCACTTGCGTTGTATCGACAGACAGGGAGGGCAGGGTAAATTTCTCCTCGAGATTTGTCCTCAGTTCTTTAGAGAGATTGGACATGGATTGGAAATCAAAGGCATGCTTTTGCCATAACCATTCCCATATTTGCTGCAAACGAAACTTTTTCTCCCCAATTGATTCAAGGTATTCTCCGATTTCTTCCTTGCTGAAGCTGCGGATATTCTGCTTAGACATGATGCAAAGGTAATGATTACTTGAGGGGTTTGACAGTTTATGGGGATAGAAATAAAATTGAGACCCCGAACCGCCCCATTTTATTCAGGCTGCGGGGTGTAGCGGAGGTATGGTTTTACCACATCAACCCCCTTCGGAAACTTCAATAAGGCATCCTCAGTAGATACAGCAGGAACAACGATAACCTTCTCCCCTTTTTTCCAATCTGCAGGTGTTGCAACACTATGATTTGCAGTAAGTTGTAGGGAGTCAATCACCCTGAGCACCTCAACAAAATTTCTTCCTGTAGAAGCAGGGTAGGTGATAAAAAGCTTGATTTGTTTATCTGGTCCGATGATGAAAAGCGACCGAACCGTAAAGGTAGCAGATGCATTGGGGTGAATCATGTCATAAAGCTTTGCCACCTCACGACTTTCATCTGCTATGATGGGAAAATCCACAGCACAATGCTGGGTTTCATTGATATCCTTGATCCATAGGAAGTGTTTATCCAATGGATCTACGCTGAGTGCCAACACTTTTACATTTCTTTTGGCGAATTCCTCTTTCAGCAAGGCAGTGCGGCCCAGTTCCGTGGTACATACTGGTGTAAAATCAGCAGGATGCGAAAACAATACCCCCCAGCTGTCTCCTAAATAAGCATGGAAGTCAATGGTTCCCTCTGTTGTCTCGGCAGTAAAATTGGGTGCGGTATCGCCTAAATGTATTGACATGGTGATAGGTTTAATACTCCAAATATAGGAAATATTTATTACTCTACAAAATAAGTAGACTTATATTTTATCCACCCCTACCCACTGATTTTTTTCCAAACCTCAATTTAACGGCATCAATGGCGGTATATAAACTGGCCTTTCTGACCCTGTTTTCAAATAAATCAGTTTGAAGACTGCTGGATGTAAGCTCGCTGAACCTAACACCAATCAACCTGACAGGTTGCTTGGGTTTGTATAGGTTCCCAAACAGGTCTTTGACCACCTTGATCAGTTCATCATCATAGGAACTGGGAGCAATGGCCATTTGCCGGGTATGGGTCTCAAAGTCAGGATATCTTATTTTTACAGCAACACATTTGGTCATCTTTCCATCTTCTCTCAGTTCATGACCCAATTTTTCTGTCATCCGCATCAACTCCGCTTGTAAAAAATCCAGATCTGCTGTGTTCTCTGAAAATGTATGCTCTGTTGACATTGACTTTGCCTCATGGAAATGGTGAACGGATCCGGAATGAATACCCTCCGCTTTTTGCTGCAGAACCTCTCCGTATTTACCAAAATTCTGTTCCAAAAGATGCTGGGGATAAGCCGACAGATCATGGATGGTCATGATTCCCAGTGAATGCATGGTTTTCAAAGTATGTTCTCCCACTCCGGGAATTTCTCCAACATTGAGTGGTGAAAGAAATTCCTTTTCCTTGCCTGGCAGCACTTGCAAAAAACCATTGGGCTTGGCCGCGTTGGTGGCCATTTTTGCCACCATCTTGTTGGATGCCAGGCCAAAGGAAATAGGCAAACCGGTGGTTTCGATGATTTCTTTGCGCATGTCGATCGTCCATTGGAGTGGATCAAAGAACTTGTCCATGCCTGTCAGGTCTATATAAAACTCATCGACAGACGCTTTCTCGTAAAGGGGAGATTTGGCAGCAATGATATCGGTAACCCATTGTGAAAATTTGCTGTATTGCCCTCGAGTACCCTGCATTACGATGGCATGCGGGCAGAGGGCAACAGCCCTTGCCATGGGCATGGCAGAATGCACGCCAAATTTCCTGGCTTCATAACTGCAAGTGCTTACCACCCCCCGTTCCCTGGATCCTCCCAGAATCAATGCTTTCCCAACCAATGAAGGGTCAAGAATTCTCTCCACGGAAACGAAAAAGGCATCCAGGTCGAAATGGGCAATATAGGGTTGCTGACCAGCCATAATAAGAGTGAAATATCAACTCAATTTAGATAAATATCGAGCAATCCATCCGGTAGTGTTACGTAAATTTTCTCTTGCTTGTGGTCTATCTTGTCGAGCGTGCTTTCATTCAACGGAACCAGCACTTCTTTCCCTTCCATCTCAATGCGCAGCAGGATCTGAACAGGTTGCTCAATCACTTCCAAAACAGTAGACAAGGGTTTTTTCTTGTCATATACCATAAAACCCAACATGGAGATGGGTGCAGTGGAGGAAGCGTTTTTTTTAACATCTTCTTCCTTGAGCCATATTTTTTTGCGGAGAAAACGCTTGGCGCTTTCCGGGCTTTCGATTCCTTCCAGGCTGAGGATCATCTCTGTACCGGATTTTGTTTTGCTGCCGGCAATGAAATAGGGGATGAACTTACCCGTAAATTCTTCAATAAAAATAGCCACCACGCCCTCAAGGCTGGCATCTTCACCAAGGTGATGCTCCAATACTACCTCTCCCTTGACCCCAAAGGTGGCAGCGAGTTTTCCAATGCTTAGATAATTTTCCATGGCATAAAAAAGCCCCGTATTGAACGAGGCTTTTGATTTTGTTTTTTTGGCTTATTCAGCTGAAGGAGCGTCTTGCTGTTCAGTTTGTTCAGGTTGTGCAGGTTGTGCAACTTGAACAGGGATTGGACGGCTAACGGGAGCACCCTGACGAGGCCTTTGACGGCGTTCGCGAGCGGCAGCTTCCTGACGAGCCCTTGTTTTTGATTCCTGCTCCTGATGCCAAGCTTCAAACTTGGTCATGGCTGTGGCATGATCAAACAAACCAAGGTCAACTCCACGAAGCAAATGCTTCAGAAATAGAACACCTTTGGTAGAGAGAATCTTGCGAACAGTATCGGTAGGCTGTGCACCATTGTTCAGCCACTCAAGTGACTTCTGACGGTCTACCAATACAGTTGCGGGATGAGTGAGCGGATTGTAAGTACCGATCTTCTGGATGAATTTACCATCGCGAGGTGCGCGTGCATCTGCTACTACGATGAAATAAAATGGGCGCTTTTTGCTTCCGTGACGTTGGAGTCTGATTTTGACAGCCATAAAAAATGTAAATTTTTAGTGGGTGGTGAATAAAATTGTTTCGAATCGAGGTGCAAATATAGTCATTAGGCGAGAACTACCCAAAACAACTGTCAGGAAAAAACCTGAAAAACATCATAAAACATTCTTCCACGTTTAAGGATTATCGCCTGCCGCCCATCCTGGGCATAGCGGGCATGTTGTTCATCCCCTTCATCATTTGTTTCATCTGCTCAAACTGTTTGAAGAATTGGTTGACTTCATTCATATCCCTGCCACAACCTTTTGCAATGCGTTGCTTTCGCTTGAGGTCGATAACGTCTGGATTGGACCTTTCGAATGGTGTCATGGAGCTGATGATGGATTCTACTCCTTTGAAGGCATCATCACTGATGTCAATGTCTTTCATTGCCTTGCCCATACCAGGGATCATGCCCATCAGGTCTTTGAGGTTGCCCATTTTTTTGATCTGCTGGAGTTGATCCAGGAAATCCTGAAAATCAAATTGGTTCTTCCTTATTTTTTTCTCCAGCTTCTTGGCCTGTTCATCATCAAACTGGGCCTGTGCTCTTTCTACCAATGAAGCAATATCACCCATTCCGAGTATACGCTGGGCCATACGGTCTGGATGAAAAACATCCAGGGTCTCCATCTTCTCACCACTGCTGATGAATTTGATGGGCTTCTGTACAGTGTATTTGATGGATAAGGCAGCCCCACCCCTGGTATCACCATCCAGTTTGGTAAGTACAACACCTGTAAAATCGAGCTTTTCATTGAATGCCTTGGCTGTATTCACAGCATCCTGTCCGGTCATTGAATCCACCACAAAAAGAATTTCCTGAGGTTGAAGTGCTGCTTTAAGCCCTGCAACCTCATTCATCATAACCTCATCTACCGCCAAACGGCCTGCCGTATCAATGATGATTACATTTTTATTCGTGGTTTTCGCTTGTTTCAATGCATTTTCAGCAATAGCCCTTGGATCCTTGTTTTCAGGCTCGGCATAGACATCAACGCCAATTTGTCCTCCCAGAACCTTGAGCTGATCGATGGCTGCAGGCCTGTAGACATCCGCCGCCACCAGCAAAGGGGATTTGCCTTTTTGCGTCTTTAGGTAATTGGCCAGCTTACCACTGAAAGTGGTTTTACCCGAACCTTGTAAACCTGCAATGAGGATAATGGCCGGATTTCCAGTTGCATTGAATCCGCTGGCCAGTCCGCCCATCAATTCAGTCAGTTCATCCTGCACGATCTTGATCATGAGCTGACCTGGGCTAACAGCAGTCAATACTTTCTGCCCCATGGCCTTTTCCTTCACCTTATCAGTGAATTCTTTGGCAATCTTAAAGTTGACATCTGCGTCCAGCAATGCCTTGCGGATATCCTTGACAGTATTGGCTACATTGAGGTCCGATATCCTTCCTTCACCCTTGATTTGCTTGAAGGCTGAGGCTATCTTTTCGCTTAAATTTTCAAACATGTTCTTCTGACTTTAATGAAAAAATGAACACCATGGGATGTTCATCAATGCAAAGTTAATGATTCTGCATTTAACGTGTTGTGCTATAAAGTTGGAACTAAAGGAAGGTTCTCAGGCGCATGGTATTTACGGTAATCCTTAAGGCCTCCAATGCCTTGTCCCTGATCTGCCTGACCCTTTCGCGGGTGAGGTTGCATTCGACTCCTATATCCTCCATGCCCATGGGGCTGTCCATTCCAATGCCATAGAGGCACCTGATCACTTTCAGTTGTTTTTCCGGTAAACTGCGGAGGGCCAGTTCAATTTCAAAGTGCATCGATTCATGCTGGAGTTCATGGTCTGCAGCATCTGCTTCCTTGTTTTCCATCACATCAATCATCGTGCCTTCCCCTTCCTCACCTACAGGAGAATCGATGCTGACATGCCGGCTGGCCAGGTTGATGGTTGAGGATACCTCTTCAAGGTCCATTTTCAGGTATTCAGCTATTTCTTCAGCCGTGGGCTCTCTTTCGAAATCCTGTTCAAGGTACTGGGCTGCTTTGGCAATCTTGTTGCGAATACCGACCCTGTTCAATGGAACCCTTACAATGCGCGACTGATCTGCCAATGCCTGTAAGATGCTTTGGCGGATCCACCATACGGCGTAAGAAATGAACCTGAAACCCTTGGTTTCGTCAAACCTTTTTGCTGCACGGATCAAACCCAGGTTCCCTTCATTGATAAGGTCTGATAGTGATAATCCCTGGTATTGGTATTGTTTTGCCACTGAAACAACGAACCGCAGGTTGGCTTTTGTAAGTTGTTCTAAGGCTGTTTGATCTCCTTTTCTGATTAAAACTGCCAACCTCACTTCCTCTTCAGCACTGATCATGTGAACTTTGCTGATGTCTTGAAGGTATCTTTCAAGACTTGGAGATTCACGCAAGGTGATGGATTTACCTATACGCAGTTGGCGCATGCTCATGGGATTGCGTTTTAAAAAATTTTCTTAAGGACGGTTCTTAACCCTAACAAAACGTGATTATTGCGAAAATATTGTTAAATGAAGCCTTCCAGTAAGCACAAAATTGAAAATTTGACATAAAACATTGATATTCAACCCCGTAAAAACACCATTTTGAAATGGGGAAAATCACGGATAAAAAGTTGGAAAGAAACATCAAATTATATTTTTTCAATTCCGATATTTTTCTATCATTGCAACGTGCAGGCAATTGAAACGTGATTAGAGACCAATATAAAACAACATGAGCAAACAGTTATTTTCCATAGAGTACCCCGTAAGATGTTCACCCAACATCTTGTATGAATTCCTGTCAACCCCTGCCGGATTGCAGGAATGGTTTGCCGATAAGGTAGACGAAAGGGATACTGTGTTCAGCTTTTCCTGGAATGGTTCTGTTGAAAAAGCTGAAGTGCTTGAAGCAGAGGAAAATAAATTCATTCGTTTCCATTGGCTGCATGCCCCTCAAAACGAATATTTTGAATTTGCAATTGAAAAAACGGAAGTAAGCAGCCAGACCATCCTGGTCATTAAGGATTTCGCAGAAAAAAAGGAAATCGCCGACCAGTCAAGGCTTTGGGGCGTACAAGTACATGATCTGTTCCACAGGCTGGGTAATTAACAATGTTCAAAAAGCTTGATAAACTCGTTTTAAAAGCATTCATCGGTCCATTCATCGCGACCTTCTTCATCACACTTTTCGTGTTGGTGATGCAGTTTTTTTGGAAGTACATTGATGACCTGGTAGGAAAAGGCCTTGACCTTACCAGCATACTTGAATTGACCGCTTATGTTACTGTCACTGCCATACCATTGGCACTCCCCCTTGCCATCCTGATTTCCTCCATCATGACCTTCGGCAACCTTGGAGAGAGCTTCGAACTCGTTGCGATCAAATCGGCTGGAATCCCCCTGCTCCGGTTCATGCGCCCCCTGTTGGTCGTCTCCGTTGTCATCAGTGTGCTGGCATTCCTGATTTCAAATTATGTAATGCCTGTTGCGAACCTGAAGTTTACCACCATGCTCTACGACATCAGGGTAGCCAAACCTGCCTTCGATATCAAAGAGGGTATTTTTTATGACAAGATTCCAGGCTTTGCCATCAAAGTAGGCAAAAAGGAAGATGATGGCAACCGCATCAGCAAGATCGTGATTTATGAGAACCAGTATTCCCTTCAGGACAACATCATCATCGCAGAGAAAGGGAAAATGAGTGTGAGCAATGACAAGAAATTTCTGGAATTCGATCTTGAAGACGGATGGCGTTACCAGGAAAAAGGTCCCTACAATACCAAGCAGACAGACTACTATCGACTTGGTTTCAAAAAATACAAAAAAGTATTTGACCTCAGCAGTTTTGACGTACTCAAAACCCCTGACAGCATGTTCAAGAGCAGCTATGAAATGCTCAATGTAAGACAACTTCAAAAATCGACCGATTCCATTGGTAAGGAGCTCAAGCGGATTGAGTCTGTTCGCATGAACAAAGAGATCACCAGCTATTACCTCTTCGGAAAACATTTTGAAAAGGGGTGGAAAAAAGGAAAGCCAGGCCGTCCTCAAAAGGCCACAACCTATGGATATAACCTTCCTGATTCTACCATCAACGTTGCCTTTACCAAAGCGGCTGATAAAATCAATTTGGTCAAGAGCTCTCTTGAATTGATTGCTGCAGACCATGAGCAAAGGGAACGCGACTGGCGTTTTTACAGATTGCAATGGCACAAAAAATATTCACTGTCCTTTGCCTGCATCGTGCTCTTCCTTATTGGTGCGCCATTGGGCTCCATCATCAGAAAAGGGGGGCTGGGAATGCCCTTGGTTGTGGCTGTCGTATTCTTCCTGGTATTCCATCTCCTGAACATGTTCGGAGAAAAATTTGTCAAACAGGAGATCATGGGGCCTTTCCTGGGCATCTGGCTCTCCAGCATCGTACTCCTGCCCATCGGATTGTTTTTGGTATACAAGGCCATGAACGACTCTCAATTGTTCAACAATGAATATTATTTCCGTTTTTTCAGAAAAATACAAGGCCTCTTCAAACGGAAGATTGCATCAGGATCCTGAACTTTACCATAAATAAAATACCATGCATACCAACAGCTCACGCAGAAAATTCATCAGCACTACAGTCAAGGGAACCATGGCAGCAGGAGCATTGGGCATGGTTCCGGCCTCCCTGTTGGCCAATGATTCCATGCAACCCACTCCATTTGTACAAACGCCACTGCCCTATGCCTACAATGCATTGGAGCCTTATGTGGATGCGATGACCATGGAGATTCACCACACCAAACATGCTGCAGCATACACCAAGAACCTGAACGATGCAGCCATTGCAGAGTTCAAAGGCGAAAACACCAGCCTGGAAATTGCCCTGAGCAATATTTCAAAATACTCTGCCAAGTTGCGCAACAATGGTGGCGGTCATTACAACCATGAACTTTTTTGGAAGAGCATGCAGGCTCCTGGAACTGCCCTTCATGAAGGCCCTTTGAAACAGGCATTGATGTCAAATTTCAACAGTTTTGAAAACTTCAAAACCAAAATGAGTGAAGCGGCCATGACAAGGTTTGGCAGCGGATGGGCATGGCTTTACCTGGATGGCGAAAAGAAATTGCAGATTGGCTCAACACCCAACCAGGACAATCCATTGATGGATGTTTCACCTGTGAAAGGTCTGCCATTGCTGGGTCTTGACGTATGGGAACACGCCTATTATCTCAAGTACCAGAACAGGCGTGCAGAGTATGTCAGCAATTGGTTCAACCTGGTGAACTGGAAATTTGTAGAAGGAAGATTGCTGGGTAAATAACGATTTCATCGATGTCCGAAAAAAGGTTCAGCCTTTGCAAAAACCACTTTTTGAAGAGTTGAATTCACAAAGGCTGAAAATATGACACGCAATCGTGCATCAAATATAGGGAGGCTTTTGGAATTACAAAATTTTTCTGTTAATTATTTAAGAAATTTAATGTGTACTAAAAACACAAATAAAAATGAAGCAATACATTGACCAAAACAAAGACAGGTTTCTGAATGAACTCTTGAACCTGTTGAGGATTCCTTCCATCAGTGCCAACAGCGAACACAAGGGTGATATGATACGCTGTGCGGAAGCAGTAAAGCAGTCCCTGTTGGATGCAGGAGCAGATCTCGCTGTGATCCATGAAACTGAAGGCCACCCCATAGTCTATGGAGAAAAGATGGTTGATCCCTCATTGCCAACTGTTCTTGTTTACGGACATTACGATGTACAACCGGCAGATCCTTTGGAGCTGTGGCACAGTGGCCCCTTTGAGCCTGTCATCAAAGACGGAAAGATTTATGCACGAGGCGCCTGTGATGACAAGGGGCAGTTTTACATGCATGTGAAGGCCCTCGAAGTGATGGTCAGGAACAATGCCTTGAAAACCAATATCAAGTTTTGCATCGAAGGGGAAGAAGAGATTGGCTCTCCCAATCTTGGGAAGTTCGTTGCCAGCCACCATGACTTGCTGAAAGCAGA
>CANHSD010000099.1 GCA_947463105.1 Chitinophagaceae bacterium | reverse complement strand
CTTCTGTTGGCAATTATCTTGAAATTGTCAATTTCAGGAACAATGCAGTAGCCCCGGTTTTGTATGAACTTACGGAGGGGAGAAGGTATGTTGCAGACATGACCGTTCCCGGGAAGCTCAGGTTTGCCTTGCCCTCCGGAGGTGCCAGAAGCTTTGTGATGATGGATGCATCCACCTCTGCCGTGAAATTGGTGGGGGAGATGACCAAGCGGAATTTCATTGATTATGCATCCTCTTCCCGACAAGGCAATTATATGATGATTGCCCATTCCAGTTTGGCCCGCAGCAGCAATGGTGACGCTATTCAACACTACAAGACTTACAGGAGCAGCAACGAGGGAGGAAAATACCAGGTGGGTGTCTACGATATCGATGAGTTGGTTGACCAGTTTGCGTTTGGAATCAAGAAGCATCCCTTGTCGATCAAGAATTTCATTGCTTTTGCCAGGGCATATTTTGCTGTAACCCCACAACATGTTTTGCTTATGGGGAAGGGCATTACCTATGACCAATACCGCTACAATGAATCCAGGCCCATCACAGAAAGGATGAACCTTGTGCCAACTTTTGGTAATCCAGGATCTGATAACATTCTGGCATCCTTGGATAACGATGCCACTCCTGAAATCTCTATTGGCAGGCTGTCTGTAACTACTGGGGATGAAATCAATGCCTATTTGGAGAAGGTCAAGCAGCACGACAAGTCACTGCTTCCCATCAACCAAACCGTGAAGGAAAAGGCCTGGATGAAGAATTTTGCGCACGTCATTGGTGGTGGGGATCCTTATCTCCAGAACGTCATCAACAATTACATGAAATCAGCCAGCAGATTTGTTGAGGACACATCCTATGGTGCCAAGGTTTATACCTTTGAAAAAATCACATCAGCAGGGGTTGATTTGGTGAATTCAGGTATGCTTGGCAACCTGTTTACAGAAGGCTTGGGTGTATTGACTTATTTCGGTCACTCCTCTGCCAATTCGATGGAGTTTAACCTTGATGATCCCTCTATTTTTGATAATGCCGGTAAGTATCCACTCTTCATTGCCAATGGTTGCAATACGGGTAACTTTTTCATTTATGATACCCTCAGGCTCACTACAAGCAAAAAGTCTATCACCGAAAATTATGTCCTGATTCCGGGAAAGGGTAGCATCGGATTCATTGCCAGCACCCATTATGGCATTGTGAATTATCTGAACTTGTATACCAGCATACTCTACAAGCGAATGGCCCAGGATGATTATTCCTTGTCCATTGGACAACTCATGGCCAATGTCTTGAGGGATGTGATTGCCCAGGGAGGGAATACTGATTATTACAATGTGTTGACTGTAGAGCAAATGTTATTGGGTGGGGATCCTGCAGTTTCACTTTACCCGCATGCACTTCCTGATTATGTGGTGGAAGATCCCCTGATCAAAATCGCGCCAACACCCCTTTCAGTAACCAATGCCAATTTTGACCTCAAGGTTAAGTTTCAGAACATTGGAAAGGCAACCTCAGATTCAATATTGGTGCACATCAAACGCGAGTTACCTGATGGCACCATGGTTGATCTTTATAAGCAGAAAAGAACTGCAGTGTATTTTGCTGATTCCATTTCCATTTCTGTGCCCATCAATCCATATACAGGCAAAGGACAGAACAAGATCCATGTAGCCCTTGATCCGGATGACAGAATCAATGAAATTACCAACAGCAACAACAGCATATCCAAAATATTTACCATTGCAGAAGACGAGATCAGGCCTGTATATCCCATTCAATTTGCGATTGTCAACACACCATCCATCAAACTGACCGCCACCACCAATCAATTCCTTTCTGCTCCTGCACAGTTCTTGATGGAGGTGGACACCACGGAGTATTTCAACTCGCCAATGAAGGTGATGCAAACCCAAACTTCACTGGGTGGTATCATTGAATTCAATCCCACCCTACAGCTCCGCGACAGCCTTGTTTTTTACTGGCGTGTTGCCAAGAAGCCCGATACAGGCGTTGTGAACAAGTGGTCAAACGCTTCATTTGTTTATCTATCCAAGAGTGGTACAGGATGGAACCAGTCGCATTATTTTCAGTATTTGAAGAATAATAATGTAGGGATTGTTTTTAGTCGGAGTGCATCATATGTTGAACAATCGAATGCCATTACTGTGAAATCGGGTGTATTCCCAAACTTCAATACAGTGGTTTCTAAAAATTTAAATTTACTTAGGAATAATGGTTGCGGATCAACACTTAACTCTTTGGAATTTTTGATATTTGATATTAACACTGACAAGGTGTTTAAAAATTCACAGGTAAGCTCACTTGGGCAATACAACACAAATTTCTGTGCTCAATCCAGTCCCTATCAATTTAATTTTTTCTATAATTCACCTGTTTCGAGAAAATTTGCGTTTGATTTCTTCGACTTATTACCCAATAATTGTACTATCGTAATGACCAATTGGTCAAATGGTAATGCATCAAATCAATATATAGATGAATGGAAGCGTGATACCTTGATAAATGGAAGTGGAAAATCTTTGTATCATAAGTTAAAAGGAATGGGTTTTAATCAAATCGATTCTTTTTCCAAAAATGTCCCCTTGGTATTAATTGCAACTAAAGATGGCGCTGGCAAGTGGATCATTCATGTACAACAAGTTGGTCATTCTGCTCAGGAGATTATTACAGCTTCACATACTTTTTCAACTCCAGGTTCTCTTGGTTCTCAAGCCTCAGTACTCATCGGCCCCGCAAAATCCTGGTCCAGCATCCATTGGATAGGAAATTCTTTAGAGGCCAATGCTGCAGATGAAATAAAATACAAGGTTTATGGGCTGCAGCAAAATTTCACTGAAACTTTGCTGTATTCAAGCAGTAGTAAAAGCAAGGATACCAGCCTTGCTTTCATCAATGCCAAGCGCTATCCCTATCTGCGCATAGACCAAGAAAATAAGGATACCCTTAATCATACTCCCTGGCAACAGCGTTATTTGCAGGTGAAATATGATCTAGTTCCTGAGGGTGCATTGACCATGGCATCAAACATACCATTGAAGGATACACTTGAGGTTGGTGAACCCATGAAATTCAAGATGGCTTTCAAAAACATCGGTCTGGCCCAATTTGACAGTGTCAGGTTGTACATGACGAGTACAGATCCTTCCAATACTACCAAGGTTATTTTTGATGGCAATAAAAAACCCATTGTTGCTGGAGATACCATCATGATTGATCAGACGATCGATACAAAAAACCTGGTGGGCGATAATGCGGTGTACATTGATTTCAATCCCAACAATGCACAGCCCGAGCAGTACCTGTTCAACAATTTCCTGAACAAAAATATTTATGTAAGGGCTGATACCTATGCACCCAATCTTGATGTTACTTTTGATGGAGTACATATATTGAACAAGGATATTGTTTCGCCCAAACCGAATATTCTCATTAAACTCAAGGATGATAGCAGGTACCTTGCGTTAAACGATACCAGTCTGTTCAGCATCAGGTTGGTTTATCCAGATGGACAGATCCGCAGTATACGGTTTGATAATGACACGTTGCAGTTCAGTCCATCAAAAAATCTGCCTGGAGGAGATGACAATGCGGCTACGCTGATCTACAAACCTTTTTTAAGGGAAGATGGGGAATATGAGTTGATTGTAACAGGAAAAGATGTCAGCAGCAACAAGTCTGGAGCCATCGAATACAGGGTTGCCTTTGAGGTCTATAACAAATCCATGATCACCAACCTCCTCAATTATCCCAATCCTTTTACAAGCTCTACTGCATTTGTTTTCACATTGACAGGAACTGAATTGCCTTCTCAGTTCAGGATACAGATTTTAACCGTCACTGGAAAGATTGTAAGAGAAATTACCAAACAAGCATTGGGGCCGATAAAAATTGGACATAACATTACTGATTACAAGTGGGATGGAAAAGATCAGTTTGGACAATCATTGGCCAATGGTGTCTATCTCTATCGGGTCATTGCCGACATCAATGGGAAAAAGATTGACAAGCTGAAGTCCTCAACCTTCAACACTGATCAATACTTCCAAAGCGGCTATGGGAAAATGTACCTCATGAGATAATGCAATCCACCATGTCCTTTTCAATCCTTTCACCAGAGTTCAAGTTGATGTTGTCTTGTTGCCGTGTAAAACCTGGCACAAAGGAATTGGAAAGCAGGGCAGAAGCGTTGGGTGCATCCATCGATGAGGAAGTTTTTTTAGCACTCCTTATTCGCCACAGGGTCTACCCCCTTGTTTATTTCAACCTTAAAGAAGAGTCACGAATATCAGAGGAATTAAAAGATAAGCTGAAACAACTTGCAGCAGCCAATCAACTCCAAGCGTTACAGTCCCGACACATGCAGTTCAGGTTGCAAAAAGAATTCGACCTGCAAGCGTACAAAGGATTTTTTTTGAAAGGGGTGACCCTTTCTGAACAATATTATGGCGATGCAGGACTTCGGCATGTGATGGACATTGATTGTTGGGTGGAACAAAAAGCAATTGAGCCCATAGCCCATTGGTTATTTGAGGAGGGATATTCCTCAGTTCCTGATATCCGAAGTATGAATGCCAGGCAGTTGGCTTTTGTTCAGAAGACAGGCCATGACCTTCAGTTTTTAACCGAAAAGCCCAGTCAGCCCAAAGTCATTGAATTGCATTGGAAACTCAGGGGCCCGTTGGGCGGGTTCAACCTGCGGCCTGAAACACCCATGAATGAGGGGGATCATTTTCTTTACCTCTGCACCCATGGCACAGAGCATGGATGGTTTCGCTTGAAATGGCTCTTTGATTTTCCTCAGATCATGGATCTTGTAAACTTTGATTGGGAAGAAGTAAGGGAGAGGGCCATCGCCTTGGATTGTTTGGACCACCTTGAAATCACCATGATGGTGCTGCAGGAATATTTGAATGAACCCCTGCCAATGGCAATTTCATCAAGGTTGCGCCCCCATCTATATGACCGCCATATCATGTATGTCAGACAGGCCATCATGGCTGAATCAACCTTCAATGACAATGATACCAATCGTTTAGCCTATCTAAAATACATGTTGTTGTTGAGCAGACGAAAGTTCAATTGGGACCTGGTATTGAAATACCTGACCAGCCATCAAGACTGGAATCTGCTTCCACTTCCCAAACAATTGTTTTTTTTGTATTTCCCGCTTAGGCCAATCCTTGTTTTGTGGAGGAGGATTTTTTGAGGTCATTGGAGTTGGGTATGCAGTATTTAGACTAAATGCGTTGTTTCTCATACATAGCCTTGAACAGCCCATCTTCCATAATGAGTTGTTCAAACTTCCCTGATTGTATTATTCTACCATCCTGCATCACATGGATTTTGTCTGCTATTTTAAGATTGTACAGGCGGTGAGAAATGAGTATGACGATTTTATCTTTTAGCTCGGTTTTTATTTTTTCATAGAGGTTCAGTTCTGCAAAAGCATCCAGTGCACTGCTGGGTTCATCGAGCACCACCAATTGTGCATCCTTATAAAATACCCTGGCAAGAGCCAGTTTCTGCCATTGCCCGCCACTCAGTTGTTCACTGCCCTCAAAAACGCTCCCCATCTTGCTATTATAGCCCTTTGCAAGTTTTTCAATGAAGCTTGATGCTCCACTGGTGTAGCCAGCCAGTGCAGCTTTCTTCTCGACCAGATCGGTTGTACTGTATTCAAAGTGAATATTTTGACCTGCAGTGAGAAAATATTTCTCATAGTCCTGAAAGAAAAAGCAGCTTTGTTTGTAAAAATCGTCTTGCTCTATATCATCGATATTGAGGCCATCGAGTTGAATGCAGCCCTGGTCTGGCCTGTAAAAGCCTGCCAGCAATTTTACCAGGGTAGATTTTCCAGAACCGTTTTCTCCTACAATCGCAATAATCTGACCCCTTGATGCTTCTAGGTTGATGCCACTGATGATGCGCTGCTGTTGATTGGGGTAGCCAAAGCTGAGGGACTCAATGCGGAGATTTTCAAGTTGCGCTGGAAAATGTTGTTCAGCTGATTTTTTATGACCTTCGCTCAATTCAAAAAAACCATAGAGGTCTTTTACAAAACTGCGAAGCTGAAAAACCTGCAGCAGGGATTGGAAAAAAGCCTTCGAACTGTTTTGCATTCTTTGGATGCCCTGCATGTACAATACGAAAGTTCCTATCCCGATAGACTTTGCGATAGTCTTGATGGCGAGGTATCCAATGGCCAATCCCAGTGCTGTTACCTCAAACAATTCTGCGAGCATGTTGTGTTGTAGGGATTTTTTTTGGATCAATGTTTTTTCCAGGTTGATTTCCTTTCTCAATTCCCTAAATCTGTCCTGAAATGCTTTCCCGAAACGAAAAGTCCGCAGCTCTTTTGCCCATTGGATGCCCGTCATCAAT
Source organism: Chitinophagaceae bacterium (assembly GCA_947463105.1). GTDB lineage: Bacteria > Bacteroidota > Bacteroidia > Chitinophagales > Chitinophagaceae > Pollutibacter. The sequence goes on along the minus strand of CANHSD010000099.1, from coordinate 3,778 downwards.
TGAAAAAGATAGCTTGACTCTCTTTCTTTGGGTGCAAGTTTGAACTCAAGGTCAGTTGACCGTTTTCCCTGCAACCATTTGTTGAGGGTGATGGGTATGGCCAAAACAAAGACGGCAATGAAAAAATAGGCCTTGATGGAGACAAAGAATACCAACAGAAAGACCAATGACATGGCGTTGGCAATGGCTGCATTGATCGCAGGGAGCAATTGGGTGATCCGAAAGCGGGCCTGCTGTTGGGCAAGATGAAGGCTGTTGTGAAAGGCCGGGATTTCAAAATGCCCATATTCTAGACGAGATGCCTTTGCTATGATCCTCAAAGAAAATGCATCTGCCACTTCCTGGCTGAACAGTTGTTCGATATGGTTGGTGTATTGGTTCAGGCTTCCCAAGGCAAGTTGCAAGCCTGCAAAAAGAGATACGAGCAGTATGATTTCAGTTGTTGTTGGTGTTGGCTGGCCAATCAAATCGATCAGCACCTTCACCAAATAGAGCTGCACCAAGGGTAAAATAGAACCAACAATTCTGGCCAAGAGGATTTTTATACCTGATTGTTTGTTGATGGCATATACATCTCTCATCATTGTAGAGAGCTGGATCAAAAAACCGCCTAAATCATTTATTCTGCCCATTGCTTTCTGTGGATGCTCTTTGTATATTTGGCACTAAAGGTAGCAATTTGGCGTATACGTACTGGGCATATGGTTTGAAGGTAGGCAGTCAGCTTCCGTTCCCTGAGCTGTTGCCTTTGCAAAATGATGATCCCTGCGATCTGACTGTTGAATGGGGATCGATTCCTGTGATTGAAAAAACACTCAACGGCTTCCATTCTGAAACGTATGACATAACGCCAACCAGCTACAGGATCACAATAAAGGAAGTGGCAAGCTATTTTGTACAAGGAGGGAAAAGCATAATCATTAAAGCCTGTGAAAATGCAGACCAGGACAGCATCCGCTTATTTTGTTTGTCCAATGCCTTTGCTGCAGCCTTGCACCAGCGAAAGACCATCCCAATCCATTGCGCTGCCCTAATTGACAAGGGCCAACTGGTCCTTGTTCTGGGTGATTCCGGTGCGGGTAAGTCTACGACCATGGCCTCGTTGGTCCAGCAAGGGCTCAAACCCTTTTCTGATGATGTTTGTGTCCCGTTGCATGATCCTGAAACTGGCAAGATCAGTTTATTTAGCTCTTATCCCATGATGAAGTTCTGGAAGGAAACCCTTGATTTGATGGGTCTGAACAGCATGGTAAACAGAAAAATCAGTCCTGATATGGAGAAATATGGCATTTATTTTCATCAATCCTTTTTGATGGATGCCCTGTCCCCAAAGCTTATTATCCTCATGGAGAAATCAGGTCAGGTATCTTCCCCAGTGTTGACCCATATATCTGGCATTGAACTTTTTACAAAATTAGAGTCAAATGCTTACCGGGGGGAATATTTGGGTTTTTCAGATCTAAAAAAAGAGCATTTTATGCTTTTTACCCAACTCGCCAACCAGTCGGAATGTTATCTTTTGAAACGCCCTTTAACTGGCAATTTTGTTGATGAAGTGGCCCAAAAAATAATTAATTTGCTCAACTAATGGAAAAATTCATCCAAAACAAGGCAATTGTTCAATCCAAGATGGGAGAGGAAGTTGTGATGCTGGACTTGGATTCAGGATTCTATTTTGGGCTTAACGCTGTGGCATCTGTGATCTGGGGAATGCTGGCTAATGAGATTGGTTTTGAAGCCTTGATTGACCAATTGATGACGCAGTTTGATGTGGAGAGATTTCTTTGTGAAGCCGATACCAAAGAATTGCTGGACCAACTACTGGAAAAAAACATCATCAGAAAAGTAGCATGAACAACCGGGCCCTGATTGATTATCTGCTTTTTGTAGAAGCCTGGTGCCTGCTCCATTTAGCAAAGCTGGTCATTTTATTCATGCCTTTCAAGAAAATTGCCTCATGGATGGGCAGCTTAGGGGTGGAGTCTGCATATGATCTGCACTCCACTGATTTCTCTACAAAAATTGAACATGCCGTCCGAAGAGCATCCCGTTATTCGCTGCACAAGAGCAAATGTTATGATCAGGCCTTGACGGCAAAAGCCCTCTTGGGCCAGTCTATCCTACCCGCCACAATTTATTTTGGTCTAGCCAAGGAAAGCGAGAACCAGCTCATTGCTCATGCCTGGGTTCGTTGTGGCAATAAAATCATATCAGGAAAAGTAGGAATGGAATGTTTTACTGTGGTGGCCTGTTTTGGTGACGCTTGAACTGGTTGATTCAACTTTATCTTTATTGAATCACATATTGATAAAGTCTTTATTACATTTGCCGATCTCCTAAAAAACCATTTTTATTTTTAATTGGGATAGTGTAGTTACTTCCATAAATTTCTACAATGAGTGGTTTTTTCGGCATTTTTCGCCCACAGGGAGGCCCGGTTGATCTGGAGGCATTTGAGCAGATGAAAACTGCCATGCACAGGGATGGATTTGATGGCATGGAAACCCATTTGGAAGAAAAGATTGCCATGGGGCATTTGATGCTCAGGGTATCACCAGAATCCCATTATGACAAACAGCCCTTGAAAAGCTCCTGTGGTAATTATATCTTGGTTGGTCATTTCCGACTGGATTACCGTGATGAATTGGGAGATAAATTGGGCCTCACACAATCAGAAGTAGAAGTAACCCCAGATGCTCAGTTGGCCATGTTGGCTTACCAGAAATGGAAAGATAAGTGTGTGCATCATTTGGAGGGAGATTGGGCTGCTGCATTTTATTTAATCCATGACAATTCCCTTCTTCTTTTAAAGGATTCAATGGGCTGTTCAGCCCTCTATTACATAATTTTGGATGAGTCTATTTTCTTTTCATCCGATGCTGATATGTTTGCTCAAATAGCTTCATTTCAATTGACTCCAGAAATCAATCAGCTTATTAGATTAAGTCAGCCAGGATTCTCATTAGAAGAGGGGAGTACCTTGTATAAAGGCTTAAGGCATATTAAAAATTCAGAGCAGGTTTTAATAAATAAAAATTGTATTTCTTTTTCAACCATTCATTCTAAAATCAATTTGCAAAGTGGAATAGTGAAATTTAGATTTGAAATTGATTATTTTCTTGAATACAAGAGTTTATTTGTTTCTGCAATCAAGAGTAGGTCGAGATTTGCAGGTAGAAAGGGGATTTTTTTGAGTGGAGGGATGGATTCCACCGCTGTATTATATTTTATGGGGAAAGAGTCTAGTCTAAATGCTGGAAATATTTTTTCATACACATCAATTCCAGATTCAACATACCTGGATAGTAAAAACAAAATAGATGATTTTCGAGAATTTCATCTTATCCAAGAGTTAAGTGAAGATATTGGAAATGTTGTTTATAATTATATGAGTTTCCCTCAAGTTGGGTTATTTGAAATGGTGCCATCTCAAAGATCAAAGAGTGGCCTGAATCCTATTGTCTCAAACAATACGTTTTGGATTGAAGGTATTTTAAGGGAATCAAAAAAACAAGATATCAAGAGAGTCTTTAATGGGCAGTTAGGGAATTTTACTTTAACCTGGAATGCACCCCAACTAAGCCTTAATCAATTTCTCCAGTTGGATGTAATTAATCTTTTTAAAAATTTGTCTGCTTTCTCAAAGAAAAATAATGTCTCAATGTTAAAGGCATCTTGGATTGAAGTTTTCTCCCCATTATATGGCTACTTTAAAAAGCAAGTATATTTCTTGACAGGGCAATCCAAAAAGATTTTGACTGACACAACTATTTTCCAT
>CANHSD010000098.1 GCA_947463105.1 Chitinophagaceae bacterium | reverse complement strand
GCCCGGCCATACACTCGTGGTTCCGAAAAAGGAGACAGACAATTTGTTTGACCTTGATGCGAATGATCTCGGCGCAGTTTTACAATTTGCCCAACCCATTGCCAAAGCCATCGAAAAAGCGTTTCCTTGCCAGCGCTGTGGAATGGCTGTGGTTGGATTGGAAGTGCCGCATGCCCATGTACATTTGGTACCCATCGATACAGCAGATGACCTGAATTTTACAAGACCCAAACTGAAGCCTTCTCAGGATGAATTGAAGGAAGCACAACAGAAAATTCTTCAAGCACTCAGGCAATGACCCATCAATCCAAGTCAGCAAACAAAGAATATTTTTTTATGATCCTCCTCGGATGCTTGTTTGCACTGGGTTTATTTGACCTCGTTTATTCTTTTACCGGAGCCTATGCAATATTTGGTATCCTGTATCCTTCGGCCCATGCGTTGTTGAACATCATCCTTTTTCTTGCCCTCTCTTTTATTTGGTCTAAAGAAAAATGGGCGGCATGGTTGTTTCTGGGAATTGTGCTGGCGCACATGGGGCTTGACTTTGCTGTGGGGGCATTTGAATTTTTCAAGCTGATGTTGTTTCTCCCCGCCATTTATTTTCTCATCAAACTGAAGTAAATCTTTCTGTGTTTTATCCAATCCTTCCAGGATTGTTTTTGATAAAATCCTCCCATCCTCCTGATTTTTTGGTGCGGGTGTTCTTCTTCGTTGCTGCCACTGATGTAATCAGGCCATGTGCGTTGAAATGATGGCAAACTGCCACCGCCAGTGCATCTGATGCATCAAAGTATTTGATGGTATTGGTGAGCGGCATGATGCTGTTGAGCATCTTCCAGATTTGTTCCTTGTTGGCATTTCCATTTCCGGTAATCGACTGTTTGACTTTTTTGGGTGAATATTCTGCTACTACCAAGCCATTAGACATGGCAACCGCAATGGCTACACCCTGTGCCCGGCCCAATTTCAGCATGCTTTGTACATTTTTCCCAAAGAAGGGGGCCTCAATGGCCATGTCGTCTGGCTTGTATTTGTCGATGATTTCCTGAATGACTGTGTTGATGGTGCCCAGGCGTTCAAACATGTCCTTTTTCCCATTCAACTTGATCACGTTCATCTCAAGCATCTTGATCTGCTTTCCCGTCACAGACAGGATTCCATAGCCCATGATCACGGTTCCCGGATCAATCCCTAAAATAATTTTACTTTTCTGCGCCAACTGGGTTTATTTTTGAAGGGATAAGCAAACAAACTGAACAAAAGTATCAAAATATTACTCAATTACCTGCTTGGGCCGGCTCTCTTTATGCTATTGAGCTACAATGTATTCAAGCAGGTGAGCGGACAGAAAGATTTGCCGTTGCATTTCTCCTCTCTGGTTGCATCGCTTCGGGGGTGGGGTTCCCTGGTGTTGTTATTGGTCTTGTTAATCATGTTGGTGCAGTGGTTGTTGGAGGCCAAAAAATGGCAGGTCATGTTGAGCACAGCGCATCCCATCAAACTGCCTGAGGCATTCAGGATGATTTTATCGGGCATTGCCTTGTCCATTGCTACACCCAACCGGATGGGTGAATTTGCTGGGAGGGTGATGCATCTGCCTGGTGGACAGCGATTGCAGGGTACTGCATATACTGTCATTGGTAATTTTGCACAGCTGATTATAACCTGCACCGCAGGAAGCATCGCCCTTTGCATGGAATGGCAGGATCAGCATCTATACCCAACAAGGGCAGGACTGCAGGCTATACAAACCATGTTGCTATGGGCAACTCCTTTGGCCATCATTTTTTTTATGCTGCTGTATTTCAAGGCAGGCATGGTTTTCAACTGGATCCTCTCGCTCCGCATGCTCGGAAAATTCCGGGATAAGCTCGGGACATTGGCCACCATACCCAACAATATCCTCTTGAAAGTATTGCTGCTCTCATCCGTTCGGTTTGCTTTTTTCATCCTCCAATACTGGTTGCTTTTTAAGCTGACCAATACCGGGATCGACTTTCGTGATACATTTGCCGCCATCTCCATCATGCTGTTGTGGCTTGCCATAGTACCCACTTTTTCTTTTTTGGAACTGGGGCTGCGTTGGGAATTTGCCCTGCTGCTGATGGGGTCACTGACTGAAAATGCATTGGGAATAGCTGTTTCAGTAACTACAGTTTGGCTGATCAACCTGATGTTGCCCGCAGCGGTTGGCGCCATTGGATTGATGCGTTACCGATCGAGGTAATCCTTATACAATCATCTTTTTAAGAAAAGTTTATTGTTGTGGTCGTTTGCAGAACAAAATCCGACCGCCAATGGTTTTATATTTGCAGCATGCGGCGTTTCCACAAAATACTACTTGTCTCCATTTTCTCCCTCAGCCTGATCAGGTTGAGTGCGGGAAATGATTTTTGTGGCTTGAGCAACATGTCATTTAATGCAGGTGAAGTGATCACGTTTAAAATTTTCTACAACGTGATTGGTCTTTATGTAGATGCAGGAACTGCTTCTTTTTCCGTTTCCAATGAAAAGCTGAATGCCAGGCCTGTTTACCATGTGGTTGGCCTGGGCACATCCAATCCATCCTATGACTGGATTTTTAAAGTGCGTGACCGGTATGAAACCTATATTGATACTGCAACATTGAAGCCCTATAAATTTGTAAGACATGTGGAAGAGGGCGGATTCAGGAAAGATGAGCTCGTGCTTTTCAATCATGCAGAGAACAAGGCAGTGAGCACCAAAGGGACCTTTCCGATTGCGGATTGCATGCAGGATGTGCTGAGCTCCATTTATTATGCACGCAACATCAACTTCTCAAAATACAAGGTAGGAGAGAAAATTCCCTTCAAAATGTTCCTGGATGATGAGGTGCACAACATCTATATCCGCTATATGGGAAAAGAAGTCATCAAGACCCGTTATGGTAAATTCAGGGCCATCAAGTTCAAACCGATGCTGATCAGTGGAACCATCTTTGAAGGAGGAGAGCTCATGAGTGTATGGGTTTCTGATGATGGCAACCATGTTCCTTTGCGTATCGAAAGCCCGATAACGGTGGGCAGCATCAAGGTAGACATGATGGGGTACAGAAACCTGCGGTATCCCATGCAGTCCATGATCAGCTTCAAATGATCAAATCAGGTCTTCCAGTTGAATAGTTTCTTTTTTCCTAAAACCCTTTTCCGTTTTTTCTACTGTACAGCAAATGGTTGTGGCATCATGCTCAAGAAAAAGAACGTGGTTATTGGCTACTGCCTCCTCAAGGTAATTTCCCTTTTCTTCTAAGGTTGTCATGGGGTACATATCATAGGCGGCGAGATAGGGCAGAGGAATATGTGCAGCAGTGGGAATGAGGTCGGCTACATAAGCAAGGGTCCTGCCGTTGATGTTGATCAGGGGATGCATCATGGAACGGGTATGTCCATTGGAGAACATGATATCGATGCAAGGGCTGAAACTGGTTCTTTCGCCTTTTTTTTCTTCCACAAAACGGAGTCGTCCTTTTTCAATAATAGGCAATATATTTTCTGTAAGAAAAGAAGCTTTTTCCCTGGCATTCGGCTTCGTGGCCCATTGCCAGTGGGCTTCACTGCTCCAGTAAAGGGCATTGGGGAATGTCAACTCAAGCTGGTCATTGTTCCTCAAAACAGCGCCACCGCAATGGTCAAAATGAAGGTGGGTCAACAATACATCGGTAATGTCTTCTGGGTGAAATCCCAACCGGAGCAGTGATCCCAGCAAACTTTCATTTCCATGAGGAAAATAGTGGCTGAAAAATTTTGCTGATTGTTTATTGCCCATCCCTGTATCGATGAGGATTTTTCTTTCTCCATCCACTACAAGCAAACAGCGCATGGCAAAACTGCAAAGGTTGTTTTCATCTGCAGGAATTTCTTTTTGCCAAAGGGTTTTTGGAACAACGCCAAACATGGCACCACCATCCAACTTGAAGAGGCCGGTATCAATGGAATAGACTTGCATATTTTTCTCTTGTGATGACTGCCTTGGTGTAGAGCAATACGAAAAAACTGATGATGAAAAATACCATGAGTACAAGAATAGAGTTCCTCATGCTTCCGGTGAGTTCTTCATTGTATGCAAAAAGAAAGAGTCCGAGGGTCAGTGCAATCTTTTCAGTAACATCATAGAAGCTGAAAAAGGAAGTGGTGTCAGTTGTTGCGGGCAAGAGTTTTGAATAGGTGCTTCTGCCAATAGACTGGATACCTCCCATGACCAATCCCACGAAGGCAGCAAGAATATAAAATTCAGTTTGGGATGTAATGAAATAACCCCAAATGCAAATGGCCACCCATATGACGATGCCAACCAGCATGGTAGGAATATTACCAATCTTTTTTGACAACTTGCTCATGGCGATGGCACCTACAATGGCAACTATCTGAATAAGCAGGATGGTCAGGATGAGTTTGGGCTCATCCTCAGGCTTGGGAAAAATATGTTTTTTGCTGTAGCCTGCTGCCACCAGCATAACGGTTTGCACCCCAACACTGAGAAAGAAAAAAGCAGCCAGATAGCGTTTCAAGGCAGGGATTTGTTCCACTTGGTTCCAGACCAGTTTAAGCTCATGAAATCCATTGATCAGGATATGTTTTTTGAGTTTTTTGTTGCTGGCAGTATTGGATGGCAGCACGCGAAATGGGATTTGTGAAAAACCAAACCACCATAATCCCACCAGCAAAAATGAAATCCTTGGTCCCAATGTTTTGTCTCCGTTGTCCAATCCAAACAGTTCCGGTTTTAAGATGATGACAAAGCATATCAGCTGCAACAAGACACTGCCAATATACCCCATGGCAAATCCCTTGGCACTCACACTATCGCGTTCTTCCGGGCTTGCAATATCAGGGAGATAAGAGTTGTAAAAAACCAGGCTGTTCCAGAAACCTAGCGCGGCCAAGGAAAAAAAGATGATGCCGTATTCTATCTTTTCTGGCGTGAAAAAAAACAACGCTGCACAGGACAATGATCCGATCAGGGCAAATGCACGCATGAAGGCTTTTTTATTTCCTCTGTAGTCAGCAATCGAAGACATGATGGGAGACATCAGTGCCACCAGAAAAAAAACAAGGGCCAATGCATAATTCTGCAGTGCAGTATTGATAATGCGGATGCCGAAGAAGCTGACATAGGAAAGCTCCTCAGGATTTTTGCTACTCGTCACTGCTACATAATAAGCTGGGAAAATGGTGGAAGTAATGACCAGGTTGTAGGTGCTGTTGGCCCAATCGTACATGGCCCAAGCATTTTGAATCTTCTTCCTGTTGTTATTCATTGTCTAAAGCTTGTTCGTTAAGATAAGCAATATCAAGACAGCGCCAAGCACAATCCTGTACCAACCAAAGATCCTGAATCCGTTTTGTTGCAGAAAACGGATAAAAAATTTGATGGCAAGCAGGGCTACAACAAATGCGATGCAGCTTCCCAGCAAAAGGAAATTAATTCCCTGGGTATTCAACACCGCAGGCTCATCTTTCCAGATATCATAGAGGCTTTTCAGCGTGGCTGCTGCCATGGTGGGTACGGCAAGGAAGAAGGAAAAGTCTGCAGCCAGTGAACGGGTGAGTTTCTGCTGCATGCCACCAATGATGGTTGCGGCACTGCGGCTCAACCCAGGAAATAGAACTGCAAGTACTTGGTACATCCCAATAAAAAAAGCTTTTTTGTAGGTGATTTCTTCCTCTTTCTCAATGGCCTCATCTTTGAACCATTTGTCTACAAAAAGAAGAATGACCCCTCCCGCAAACAGTACAATGGAGATGAAGAGTGGCTTTTCAAGTACAGCTTCGATGTGTTTCTTGAACAAGGCGCCAAAGGCCAGGGCCGGAAGGATGGCAACGAAAAGCTTGAAATAAAAACTGACGCGTTTGAAGTCCATGAATTTCTTCCAATACAAAACAACAACAGAAAGAATGGCCCCAAACTGTACCACCACCTCAAATAGTTTGGTGAAAGAGTCGTCTCCAATGTTGAAAAATGCGGAGGCAATGACCATGTGACCCGTTGAAGACACTGGAAGAAATTCTGTAATGCCTTCAATAATGGCCAAAACGATGGCCTGGAATGTATTCATGAAAGAGGGATAAAAATGAGCAAACTACTTCTTGGATTTCTTCATGATGGCATATACCTCAATGAGCAAACCTGCAACAATCATGAGTGGGGCCATGGTGATGCGCTTCATGCTGTAAACTTCATTTTCAGCAAAAACATTGGGGTCTTCCCCTTTACCGCCAGCCATCAAAACAAGCCCTATCGCTATCACGACAAGCCCTATGAGCATCCATCTCAGGTTATCCTTTTCGAAAATTGTGTTGTTCTTCGTTTCCATGTAGTGTTGTTTATCAATATAAATCGTCTAGTTTCATTTTGAGGTACTTCATTACACTCCTGTGTGTACTGATGAAGGTAATGCTAATTCCAATAAGGATAAGACCTGTGAAAAGCATTGCCAGCATGCCATTGTCTCTAAGGGCCTTGATTTCCGGTAACCACCAGTTCTCTACGCCATAGATGATGACGACAAGTGCTGCAATCGCAATGATGGCGCTTGCCAGCCCGTTCAGGATGGCCTTGGTGTCAAAAGGTTTTGAGATGAACCACCTTGTTGCGCCAACCATCTGCATGGTTTTGATCAGGAAACGGTTGGAGAACATGGCCAGCTTGATGGTATTGTCAATCAAGATAATCACGATCAGGGCCAGTACCCCTGCAAGTGCCAACAGAAAATATCCTGTCTTTTTAACAATATTGTTCAGGTTGCTGACAACGGCATCCGGATACTTCACTTCACTGATGATGAAGTTTTTTGTTATTTCAGTGGTTATTTTTTTCAGGCTGTCTTTGTTCACATATGTCGGTTCCAGGTAAAAGTCGATGCTTGCCGGGAGAGGATTGTAATCTAATACTTTGTTCCAGTCTTCATTGCCATCTCCGATGAATTTTGCTCTTGCCGCTTCTTTGGTAACAAACTCCACATTGCGGGCATAGGGCTTGCTTTCAATCAAATTCCTTACCATGTCTATTTCCCGGTCAGGACTCCCATCTCGAACAAATGCATTGACCTGAACACTGCCTTTGAAATAAGTTTCCAATTTACTGGCGTTGATGACCAGCCAACCTAGCATGCCCAGGATGAAGAGCACAAGGGCTACTCCCAAAATGGCCATAAAATAGGATGGTTTGCTGCGTTTCATCGATGCATTGCGCTGTGCTGTCATGTTCGATTTGGATTTTGTTCCTCAATTGTCCTCGGTAATCATGTCAAAAATAGCAATTTTAAAGCGTTTGTGTATTTTTGCGGTTCCTAGAGGAAAGGTTAATTTTTTACAGGCCCGAATAAAGCAACAGAAATGGAATACGCATTCAGGAATATTGAACGGAAATGGCAGGAGAATTGGAAGGCAAGCAATGCGTACAAGGTATCAAATGAGAGCGCCAAACCCAAATATTATGTGCTGGACATGTTTCCCTACCCAAGCGGGGCTGGTCTTCATGTGGGTCATCCCCTGGGGTATATTGCCAGTGATGTTTTCAGCCGTTACAAGCGTTTGAAAGGATTCAATGTGCTCCATCCTATGGGGTATGATTCATTTGGTCTTCCAGCCGAGCAATACGCCATTGAACATGGAATTCCACCTGCTGTTTCAACCGATCAGAACATCGCCACATTCCGGTCTCAGTTGGACAAGATTGGCTTTTGTTATGATTGGGAACGAGAGGTGCGCACTTCTGATCAGGATTATTACAAATGGACCCAATGGATTTTTCTGCAGTTGTTTGACAGCTGGATGGACCGGAAGCTGCAGAAGGCAAGAAGGATCACTGAATTGATTACCAGTTTTGAATTGGAGGGCAATGCTTCTCATCCATGTCCTGGCGAAAAGAATCTTTCCTTTACCACAGCTGAATGGCTGGCTTTTTCTGAAAAAAGAAAAGCTGAAATACTGATGCAGTATCGCCTTGCTTTTTGTGGAATCGGTGAAGTGAACTGGTGTGAGGCCTTGGGTACTGTGCTGGCCAACGATGAGGTCATCAATGGTGTGAGCGAAAGGGGCGGGCATCCCGTTGTAAAAAAGAAGCTACGCCAATGGTATCTCAGGATAACAGAGTATGCTGAACGCCTGCTGGCAGGTCTTCAAACAGTAGACTTTAGTGAAAGCATGAAAGACATGCAATCCAACTGGATAGGAAAAAGTTTTGGCGCAGAGATAGATTTTGAGCTCGAACTGCTTGATGCACCTGCTGAGGGTAAAAAACTCAAGGTATATACCACCAGGCCCGATACCATTTTTGGCATCGATTTTATGGTCATCGCTCCCGAACATGAGCTGGTGGCCTCCATCACCACAGCTGAACAATCCACTGCTGTTGCCAGTTACATTGATTATGTCAACAGCAGGAGTGAGCGTGAGCGGATGGCGGAAAAAAAGATAACAGGTGTTTTCAGTGGTACCTATTGCAAGCATCCCTTTGAAGACAGGAGCATTCCGGTTTGGATCAGTGAATATGTGCTCGCAGGATATGGTACCGGTGCCATCATGGCGGTGCCCTGCGGCGATGAGCGTGATTTCAAGTTTGCCAACCATTTCAATATTCCCATCACCAATATCATCGGATCTTTTTATGATGGCACTGAGGCCAACCCCACAAAAGAGGCCAGGCTTGAAAACAGTGGGTTCCTCAATGGTTTGCTCATGTCTGAAGCCATTGCTGTAGCACTGGATAAATTAGAAGGATTGGGAATCGGCAAGCGACATACCAATTATAAAATGCGGGATGCCGCTTTCAGCCGCCAGCGTTACTGGGGTGAACCATTCCCCATTGTTTGGAAAGATGAGGTAGCGATTCCACTGTCTTCAGCTGAATTGCCCATTGTGCTTCCTCCCATGACAGACCTCAGGCCTGGTCCGGATGCGCAGGGTCCGTTGGCCAATCTTCCTGAATGGGCAGCATACGAAGGCGGCACAAGGGAAGTCAATACCATGCCAGGCTATGCAGGCAGCAGCTGGTATTTTTTAAGGTACATGGACCCCAACAACACCGAAGCATTTTGCAGCAGGGAGGCCAGTGATTATTGGGGACAAGTAGATCTCTACATCGGAGGGACCGAGCATGCTGTGGGGCATTTGCTGTACAGCAGGATGTGGACCAAGGCCTTGTTTGACCTGGGATATATTGGTTTTGATGAGCCCTTCAAGCGTCTTGTTAACCAGGGGAAGATCGGAGGAGACTCCAGGTTGGTATACAGGATCAGGGGTACAAAGCAATTTGTTTCAGCAGGTTTGAAAGACCAACATGAGACCGATGAGCTCCATGTGGATGTGAGCATGGTAGACGGATTGGATCTTGATATGGAAGCCTTCAGGAAATGGAAACCAGATTTTGCTGAGGCAACATTCATCACCGAATTCGGGGTTTACAAATGTGGGAGCCGACTTGAAAAAATGAGCAAGCGTTATTTCAATGTTGTCAATCCAGATGACATCGTGGAGCGTTATGGGGCAGATACTTTTAGGATGTATGAGATGTTTCTGGGTCCGGTTGAACAGGACAAACCGTGGGACACCAAAGGGATTGAAGGGGTGCACCGCTTCATGAAAAAATTATGGCGGCTGTTTTTTGATGTGGAAAAAGGAGCTGTGATGACCGATGCAACGGCTTCAGATGCAGCATGGAAGGCCTTTTACAAGATGCTGAAAAAAGTGGAAGAAGATACTGCGCGTTTTTCTTTTAATACAGCCGTAAGCAGTTTCATGATTGGGGTCAATGATTTGACCGATTTGCATTGTCACTCCAAAGACCTGTTGGCCAAATTCCTGGTGGTCCTGGCGCCTTATGCCCCACACATCGCTGAGGAGTTGTGGGTAGTGATGGGGCAAGCAGGATCGGTGCTGGATGCCAGTTATCCGGCAGTGGAGGAAAAATACCTTGTTGAAACCTCCAAAGAATATCCTGTAGCCATCAACGGCAAAACAAGGACTACGTTGACCCTGGATGTCAATGCTTCTCAGGCAGATGTGGAGGCATTGGTTTTGGTGGACCCCATCGTCATGAAATGGCTGGAAGGCAAGCCACCCAAAAAAATCATTTATGTTAAAAATAAAATGATCAATGTAGTCCTGGGCTAGCAAGATGCTGTATTCAGGGGTTTTGGCAATGCCGCTCATTAATTGAATATTTTGTTTTCCTTACAATCTATTGCTGTAATTTCACAAGGAATGAACCCACACTTAGATCCTGT
>CANHSD010000097.1 GCA_947463105.1 Chitinophagaceae bacterium | reverse complement strand
AAGGGCGCACTTACCTCACCAGAACAATTGATTAAAGGTAAGGTAGCGGGAGTTCAGATTACTTCCAACAGCGGTGCTCCTGGTGCAGGAAGTACAATTCGTATTCGTGGTGGTGCTTCTCTTAATGCCAGCAATGATCCATTGATTGTCATTGACGGTATGCCTTTGGACAATGGCGGAATCTCTGGCCAGGCCAATGCCTTGGCATTGATCAACCCCAATGATATTGAGAATTTCACCATTTTAAAAGATGCATCTGCAACTGCTATTTATGGTTCACGTGCATCCAATGGTGTCATCATGATCACCACCAAGAAAGGCGCAAAAGGAAAACCTACTGTGAATTTCAGCTCCCTGCTTTCTGTGGGCAAGATTGTTGACAAGGTTGACGTCCTGACATCTAAAGAAGTTAGAGATATTGTCAATAAATATGGTAATGCAGCTTTCAGAAGTGTAGTGAGTGATATCTATATCCAAAATGGTGTCGAGGGAACTGATTGGCAAGACCAGATTTATCAAAATGCACTTTCTACCGATAACAACATCAGTGTAAGGGGCTCCATAAAGAATCTTCCTTACAGGCTTTCACTTGGAAACCTCAATCAGGATGGAATTTTGAAAACTGGTAACCTGAACAGAACAACTGTTGGGTTGAACCTCAATCCCAGCTTGTTCAAGAATCATCTGAAGATAGATTTCAACCTCAAAACTTCTTTGAGCAAATCTACATTCGCTAACGAAGGTGCAATTGGTGCTGCAGTGAATTTTGATCCCACCAAGCCTGTTTACTCCGGCAACAAAGCGTATGGCGGATTTTGGGAGTGGCTTGACCCTTCTTCATCAAATGGTCTGAAAGCCCTTTCACCGAAGAACCCATTGGGAATCTTGATGCAGCGTGATGACCAGAGTGATGTGGTAAGGCATATTGCCAATCTTGTTGTTGATTACAAGTTCCACTTTCTACCTGAACTCAGGGCTGTTGTAAATGTGGGTGCTGACGTTGCTGACGGAACTGGTCAAGTCATTGTTCCCGAGACTGCGGCCGGCAGTTATATGCGTTTCAAAGACCCTTCAGGGAAATTCCATGGTGGTGTCAACAATGAATACAGGCAAGAAAGGCAAAATACTTATCTGAATGCCTATCTAAATTATACCAAAGACATTGATGCCATCAAAACAAGGATAGATGCAACTGCTGGGTATGAGTTTCAGGATTATCTCACAACCAATTATAATTTTTCAGACAAGACTTTTAACAATACCATCGTTGCTTCACCCAACTTCGCTTTGGATAAACCACAGTACAGGTTGGCATCCATGCTTGCAAGGGTTAACCTGAACATCCTCAACAAGATTTTGCTTACAGGATCGCTAAGGCAGGATGGTTCTTCTAAATTCAATGCAGACAACCGTTTTGGTATTTTCCCATCAGCTGCCGCTGCCTGGAAGTTGAATGAAGAGGCTTTCCTGAGGAATTCCAAGACCATCACCGACTTGAAATTGAGGATTGGTTATGGTGTTACCGGTCAGCAAGACGGCATTGGATTTTATGACTACATCTCTTATTATAATTTGAGTACAGCTACTGCACAGTACCAGTTTGGTAATACCTTTTACCAAATGTTCCGCCCCGGTGGATACTATTTCAACAGGAAATGGGAACAGACTGCCAATAGCAACATCGCTATTGATTTCGGCTTGTTCAATGGAAGGGTGAGTGGTACAGTGGAATTGTACAAAAAAGAGACCAAAGACTTGCTCAATGAAATCAACCAGCCTGCTGCTACCAACTTCTCCAACAAGATTGTTGCTAACGTAGGAAGCATGGAAAACAAAGGAGTTGAAATTACCTTGAACCTTCAGCCAATTAAAAGTAAAGACCTTGTATGGGATCTTTCTTTCAATGCCACATTCAACCAGAATACCATTACCAAATTGACCATCTCTGATGATCCCAATTATGCTGGTGCAAGGTTTGGCGGAATTTCTGGCGGAACAGGAAACACCATCATGATCCACTCTGTGGGTTATAACAGGGGTGCTTTCTTTACCTACAAGCAAGTGTATGACAATGCAGGCAACCCTATTGATAATCTTTTTTCTGACCTCAACCGCGATGGTGTGATCAACGAAAGAGACCTGTATCAGTACAAGGGCATCGATCCAAGGATGTTCTTTGGTATGAGCACCAACGTCTCTGCTGGTAAATGGAATGCCGGTCTTGTGGCCCGCTCCAATATTGGAAACTACATGTACAACAATGTGGCCTCCAGTACTGGTACCATCAGGAACATCCTGAACCCCATTGGTTATGTAAACAATGGTTCAAGAGAAGTGTTGAGAAGTGGATTCAGTGGCAGTGGTGCGAACTATTTCCTCTCTGACTACTATGTTCAGAATGCATCATTCCTCAGGGTAGACAATGTCAATCTTGGATACAATGTTGGTCAGGTATTTAACAAAAAGGCCAACCTTCGTGTAAGCGCCAATGTACAGAACGTTTTGGTGATTACAAAGTACAATGGACTTGATCCTGAAATGAATGGAGGAATTGACAACAATTTCTATCCAAGACCAAGAACATGGGTACTCGGGCTTAACCTTGATTTTTAATTGAACAATGAACAAATCGATGTATATGAAAAAGAATATTTTTAACCTTGTAGCATCAGCATTGCTTTTTTCTGGAGCAATGATGTCTTGCACAAAGCAGCTGGATGTGCTCCCGCTGAATGATATTACCTCAGAGCAGGTGTATAAAACACCCGCTGGATACAAACAGGCTTTTGCTAAACTCTATGGAAGCTTTGCCACAACCGGCAACCAGGGACCCAGTGGAAATGGCGATATCCAGGGCCTTGATGAAGGAACTGCAGATTTTTTGCGCCTTTATTGGAAAGCCCAGGAATTGAGCACTGACGAAGCCGTTGTTGCATGGGGAGATCCAGGTATCCAGGATTTTCACAACATGAACTGGTCTGCAAGCAATCCAATGCTCACAGGTCTTTACTATCGTTGCTTTTATCAGATTACACTTTGCAATGATTTTATCCGCCAGGCTTCACCAGAAAATCTCACTACTCGCGGTATCACAGGTGCTGATGCAGATATCATCAAAAAATACACTTTAGAAGCCCGTTTCCTTCGCGCCTATCAGTATGCTGTATTGATGGACCTTTTCGGAGCTGTTCCATTCGCTACTGAAAAAGATGCATTGGGTTCCTTTGTTCCCAAGCAGGCATCAAGGACTGACATCTTCAGCTACGTTGAAACTGAATTGAAGGCCATTGAAAATGAACTTCCTGCAGCAAGGGCCAATGAGTATGGCCGTGCAGACAAGGCTGCTGCACAAGCACTCCTTGCAAGGATCTACCTCAATGCAGCTGTCTACACTTCTGCACAGCGTTACGCTGATGCATTGGTTTACTCTAAGAAAGTGATTGATGCCGGATATTCGTTGATCAGCAACTACAGACAACTGATGCTTGCAGACAACAATACCAATACCAGTGAGTTCATCCTCACCATCAACTATGATGGGTTGAAGACACAAAACTGGGGTGGAACTACTTTCCTTACCCATGCTCCGGTGGGTGGAGACATGGTTGCTGCAGATTATGGTGTTGATGGGGGCTGGTTCGGCCTTCGTACCACCAAAAATGTTCCTGCACTGTTTCCTGATGTAACGGGTGCGGCAGACAAGCGTGCACAATTCTTTACCCAGGGGCAGAGTTTGGATATCAATGATCTAACCAACTTCAAAGATGGTTACGCCATTACAAAATTCAGGAACAGAAGAAAAGACAATACTGTTGGCTCCAACCTTACCTGGGTTGACATTGATTTCCCCATTTTCAGGTTGGCTGAGCAATACCTGATCTATGCTGAAGCTGCTGCCCGTGCTGGTAGTGCCACCGACAAGACCAGTGCCCTTGGCTATATCAACATCCTCAGGCAACGTGCCTATGGCAATACTTCAGGCAACATCAGTGCAGCTACGCTTACTCCTGATTTTGTTTTGGATGAGAGGGCAAGGGAATTGTATTGGGAAGGCCACAGAAGGACTGACCTGATCCGATTCAACAAATTTACCGATGGAAGCTACCTCTGGCCTTGGAAAGGTGGTGTAAGAGGTGGATCTGGTGTTGCGGCTTTCAGGAATGTTTATCCCCTTCCTTCCGCTGATGTATCTTCCAATCCAAATTTGAAACAAAACGCTGGTTATTAATCTGTTTAAAAAAATAAAACAAGGTTTATGAAAAAAATCATTCAACCTCTTATCATAGCCCTTTCTTCATTGGTATTCCTTGCTTCTTGCAGCAAGGAAGAAGACAGGGAAATATTCCTTGGAGGCAAGGTGCCTGTATTGGCTGCTTCAGTCAGTGGCAGCATCCCTCTTGGATTTGCTACTGAAAACAATGCTGCTGTAAAGTTTAGCTGGACCAACCCAGAATATGATTTCGCTTCCGGAATCAGCAGTCAGGATGTTGTCTATACCCTGGAAATTGACGTTGCTGGTGCAAGTTTTTCTGGCGCCAACAAAAAAACGATTTCTATCAGCAAGGAACTTTCCATTGCCTATACACAAAAGGAATTCAACATCATTCTGAGCGATCTTCAGCTGAAGCTCAATACTCCTGCATCAATCGAAGTAAGGGTTATTGCGTCACTTGGTGCTGCTGTCACCAGACTTACCTCAAATGTGATGAGGTTCAATGTGACGCCATTTGCACCTCCTCCAAAAGTCCCCGTCCCAACGATGGGAACTCTTTGGATCATAGGTGATGCTGTGGCTTCCGGTTGGAACAATCCATTGCCTGCACCATTTGTAACAAACCAACGATTCACCAAGGTTACAGATACCCAATATGAATTGGTCGTTGCCTTGAAACCAGGGGCTTACAAGCTGATACAGGAAAATGGCGTTTGGGGAACCCAATACCATATGGTAGAAGGCACTGCTTCTGGAGGTACTTTCCAAAAAAAGGATTCTGATCCGGCATTTCCCGGACCTGCCACTGCCGGTAATTACAAAATTGTGGTAGATTTTCAAACTGGCAGATTCACCGTAACCAAACAATAGTCCTGTAAACAACTTAAAATGAACAGTATGAAAAAATATATTCGCCTGGGCTTTTACATGTTTATGGCTGCTTTCATGGCATCCTCATGTGAAAAGATTGAACCACTGCAGCTTTACAATCCTGCCGGTAATGCAGTGCTTACCGCTTCCACAAGCACCATTGCTGCAGTCATGGCTGATTCTTCCAAGACTGCAATTTCATTTTCATGGACCAATCCCAATCATTCAGTTGATTCCAACACAGTAAAATACATCGTTGAAATTGACTCCGCAGGAAGGAATTTTTCCCAAGCTGCGCAAAGGGTAATGATTGGAAACAGAACCGCCAGTTTTACAGCAAAAGAAATCAATGATATTGCCCTTGCTTTTGGCTTTGCATACAACAGGCAATACAATATCGAGGCAAGGGTTATTTCCTCAATGGGAAACAATAACGAAAGGAAGATGTCAAATGCAGTTGCTTTGAAGGTTACTCCTTATGTTGTTCCTCCAAAGGTGATGCCACCATCTTCAAAAATGCTTTTCCTTGTTGGTAGTGCCACTGCAGGCGGTTGGAACAATCCCGTTCCTGTTCCTTCTCAACAGTTTACCCGCGTAGATTCCGTTACCTACGAAGGTACTTTCTACATGAAGGGAGGTCAGCAATACCTTTGTTTGCCAGTCAATGGTGATTGGAGCAACAAGTATTCTGTGAAAGACAACAATGCTGTTGGTATCAACAAAGGCGGTGACTTCGGTTTTAACCTGAGTGATAATTTTGCAGGTCCTGATAAGACTGGAACCTATAAAATCAGGCTTGATTTTCAGGGTGGTAAGTTTTCTGTGACCCTGGTACAAGAGTATGGTCTTCTTTTTGTTGCAGGAGATTACCAGGGATGGAATCCCAGCCAGGCTCCACAACTGGCATCTCCCAAAAAGGATGGTGTTCATGAAGGATATGTTTTTGTGAAAGCTGGTGGAACCTACGAGTTCAAACTCACCAATCAACCGGATTGGGCTGGAACAGCTTATGGTGATGGTGGTGGTGGAAACCTCAGCACCACTGGAGGCAACCTGAAATTCCCAGGTGCTTCTGGATTCTACAGGATCAATGCCAATACCACAACCAACAAATTCTCTATACTTAAAACAACCTGGACAATGATTGGAGGATTCACAGGATGGGGTAGAGATGTCGCCATGACCCTTAACAATAACAATGTTTGGGAAGGTCAGGTTACTGTTACAGGTAAGGAAGAATTCAAGTTCAGGGCCAACAGTGATTGGGGTATTAATCTTGGTGACAATGGTGCCGACAATTCTTTGGAAGGCGATGGCGCCAACCTTGTCTTGCCATCAGCAGGTACTTACAGAATCAGTCTTGATCTCACCAATCCTGGTTATTACACCTATAAAATAGTCAAGCAATAAAGGTTAACCTATCCAGCACTCAATGCCCCTCAAATGAGGGGCATTTTTCTTAGGATGAAAGAGTGTACATTTTTTACAACAAAAGCAAATCATTGATCAGCACTCCAAGAAATATACCATGAAAAAAATATTCCTTTTGATGGCTTTGCATTTTGCGTCAAGCCAATTTTCCTTTTCGCAGATTCAACACCTGGAACCCATGAATTGGTGGGTGGGTATGAAAGACAACAGCCTCCAGTTGATGGTGAATGGGAAAGACATCGCTTATACAACTCCCAGTATCAATTATCCGGGAGTCAGCATCAAAAAACTAACAAAAGGTGATTCCAAAAACTATCTGTTTATTGACCTGGTCATTTCATCCCAAACCCAACCAGGAACATTCCCCATACGGTTTACCCGCAATGGCACTCTTGTTGAAAAGTATGACTATACCCTGCTCAAAAGAGCACTGGCACCCGAGGCATTCAATGGTTTCAATAGCTCAGATGTGATATGCCTGATTACCCCAGACCGTTTTGCCAATGGAGATCCTGGCAATGATATCATTGAAGGGATGCTTGAAAACAAGGTTAATCGAAAAGTGAATGGAGCCAGACATGGCGGAGACATCAGGGGCATGATCAATAGTTTGGACTACTTGAAATCAATGGGTTATACTGCTATCTGGCCTCAACCTTTGATGGAGAACAATATGCCAGCCTATTCTTATCATGGCTATGCAATTACGGACCATTACAAGGTTGATCCTCGGTTTGGAACCCTTGATGAATACAAGGAATTAGCACAAAAAGCAAAAGCCAAAGGAATCAAACTGGTTTATGATGCGGTGCTCAATCATATTGGTTCTGGCCACAGGTGGATGAGCGACATGCCTTTCAGGGATTGGATCAATTATTCCGATTCCATGCGCATCACCACACATGTTCGAACGGTTAATCAAGACCCTAATGCATCTCAATATGACCGCGAACTGATGACCAAAGGATGGTTTGTTCCTACCATGCCAGACCTGAATGGAGAAAATCCATTTATGGCCACTTACCTTATCCAGAACAACATCTGGTGGATTGAAACACTGCAACTGGGCGGCATAAGGCTGGATACCTATGGGTATAGCATCAAACCCTTGCTCGATGCCTGGGCCTGCAGGATCATGAAAGAATATCCCAATTTCAGCCTCGTTGGAGAAGAATGGAGCCTCAACCCATTGATCACTTCTTATTGGCAAAAAGGAAAAAAGAATCCAGACGGATACAGGGGTTGCCTAGGTTCTACCATGGATTTTCCGTTACAATCTGCATTGGTTGAAGCCCTTCGCCAAAAAAACCGAAACCTATGGGGGAAAGGTTTGCACCTGCTATATGAGTCCATGGCCAATGACTTTGCTTATGCAGACCCATCCAAGCTGTTGATTTTTGGAGACAACCACGACATGGACAGGTTGTATACCCAATTGGGCAACGATTTATCATTGACCAAAATGGCCATCACCACTTTACTTACCCTGAGAGGGATTCCACAGGTTTATTATGGTACAGAAGTTTTGTTGGAAAACTCTGCCCATCCTGATGACCATGGTTACATCAGGGCTGATATGCCCGGTGGCTGGGCTAATAATACATCCAATGCCTTTGTTGGTTCCGGGTTGACGGGTGATCAGGCGGAGATGCAAGGGCATTTTAAACAAATTGCACAGTGGCGCAAAACAAGCAAAGCCATCACCAACGGCAGAACCCTTCATTTCGCACCTTTCAATGATGTCTATGTATATTTTCGATACACTGACAATGAAAAGGTAATGGTGGTATTGAACCGAAATGAACAATCAACTTCAATTGATCCATCGCGGTTCAAGGAAATTATTGGTAATGCCCGATTGGCGAAGAATGTTGTTACAGGTCAGTCCCTGTCTATTCAGCAAAAATTTGATGTACCTGCTAAAACTACAATGGTTTTTGAGATAGATCCGGTAAAGTAGGGCTTTATAGACCTTGTTCAATCTGATAAGCGAATAATCATAGCGCCTATAAATGAGTTAGCAGAAACCTTAAGAAATCACCATAATCAAAAAAATGACAAATAAGTTACTAATCTTATTTCTATTTTGTTGTTCGACAATTTTTGCACAGAACTCAAAATTTATAAATGTTTTTATTGGAACGGATGGAACAGGACACACTTTGCTTTTTGAATGACAGAAACATAAAAAATCCGTTTATAACTTACCAAGAAATTATGAATGGTGGAAACTTAATTTTTAATATGACAAACCAATGAGATTACTAATCTTCTTTCTTTTCCTACATTTATACACTACTGCTCAAGCACAGGATGTTTTATCAAATGTTTCTTCGGGCAAATTGATACGTATTGCTAATTTCCAATCCAAATACATTACTCAAAGGAATATTGATATTTGGTTTCCGGAAGGATATGACGGCAAAAAGAAATTTTCTGTTTTATATATGCACGATGGACAAGCACTTTATGATTCGACAACAACATGGAATCATCAGGCTTGGGATGTGGATGATGTTGCAGGAAAATTGATAGCAGAAGGTAAATTAAAAAATGTTATTGTTGTAGGAATCTGGAATGGTGGAGTTACCAGACATACTGATTATTTTCCTCAGAAACCTTTTGAACAATTATCGCAAACTGAAAAGGATACTGTTATTGCTCAATTACAAACAGCCGGAAGAACCAAAGATATTTTCAAACCACAATCAGACAATTATTTAAAATTTATTGTTGAAGAATTAAAACCCTACATTGATACAACATATTCGGTCTATAAGAATCAGGAAAATACTTTTATAGCAGGAAGCAGCATGGGAGGTTTAATCTCCATGTACGCTATTTGCGAATACCCCGAAATATTTGGTGGTGCAGCCTGCTTTTCAACTCATTGGGTGGGTACATTTAAGTTGGAGAATAATCCTGTTCCTAAAGCTTTTATCAGTTATTTGCAGAAAAATCTTCCATCATCTGCAAATCATAAAATCTACTTCGATTGTGGCGACCAAACTTTAGATGCTTTATATCCAGCTATTCAGAAAAGTGTGGATGAAATAATGACCAATAAAGGGTTTTCGGAGAAAAACTGGATGACAAAGTATTTTCCAGGTGAAGACCATTCTGAACGAGCCTGGAAAAAGAGATTAAATATACCGTTACAGTTTTTATTAAATAATAATTTGCCCAATAAAGTGCACAGTTGTACTGAAAAATTCAAAGCATTGCCTTTTGGAAGTGTAAAACCAACCGGCTGGCTCAAAGAACAAATGCAAAAAGACATTGATGGTTTTGTAGGAAATCTTGACCAAATTGTTCCTGAATTAATTAATGACCCAATTTACAGTACCGATCGGTTGCAAAAACATTCTAAGGCCAAAGATTTAGGTAACCATAAAGAAGGAGATGCTGAAGGAGATGAGCAGTACAAATGGTGGAATAGCGAAACCCAATCCAACTGGTGGGACGGCTATTTGAGAAATGTATTTTTAATAGATGATAAAAAAGGAATGGGAAAAGCAAATAAATACGTGGAAGCAATGCTTAAAACCCAAGACGAAGATGGTTATATAGGAATTTACGACAATGAACTTCGCTACAAATTCAATTCAGAAAATGGTGAATTATGGTCAAAAGCAAGTTTATACCGTGGTCTGCTTGCATATTACGAATATACAAAAGACGAAAATGTGTTCACAGCAATTGTGAAAGCAGTGGATAATGTAATGCAGAATTATCCTATAAATGCGTCAAGCCCGTTTAGTTCTGGTACTTCTTTTAATGGTGGTGTTTCACACGGTTTAACTTTTACAGATGTTTTGGAGCGACTATATATTCATACCAAAAATGAAAAATACAGAGAATATGCTTTGTTTCTTT
>CANHSD010000096.1 GCA_947463105.1 Chitinophagaceae bacterium | reverse complement strand
TGAAATACAATGGCGATTGGACATTTGTGTCGCATGGCAATGCGGAGCAAAACTATGCCATTGCATTTCCGCAGAATACAATCAATAGCATCGAGATTATAATGACTCCAGCGCAGTGGTCCAGCATCAGGACCAACATGAAATCAATCTATGGCAACGATTTCGGTGTATCGGGCCCCATGCAGCCACCCGGAGCTGTAACCACCACCGCTGATCCTGATTATGTAGACGTGTTGATGAAATTCAATGGAAAGGCATGGAAAAATGTAGGATTCAGGTTAAAAGGAAATTCAACCTTAAGAACGGCGTGGAGCCAGGGCAATTACAAACTTCCATTCCGGTTGAATTTTGACAAGTTCGAGGATACATATCCTGGAATTAAAAACCAACACTTTTTTGGCTTTGAAGAGCTGTCCTTTTCCCCAGGTTACAGTGACCAATCACTGATCCGCGAAAAACTTGCAGCGGATGTATTCAAAAACGCAGGCATACCAGCAGCAGCAACTGCATTTTATAAGGTATATATTGATTTGGGGGATGGACTTAAGTATTGCGGTGTCTATACGGGAGTTGAACTGCCTGATGACCATATGATAAAATCACAATTGGGTGAAGAAAGTGGAAATATCTATAAGCCTGAATCCAACTTAACTTCTTTTGTGCAATCCGTCTTCGAAAAGAAAAACAACGAAATTGCAGCTGATTACACAGATGTGAAGAATTTTGTAGGAGCATTGAACAGTACAACCCGTACAAGCAATCCTGCCGCATGGAGAAACGGGCTTGAAGCTGTTTTCAACATGGACCACTTCATCAAATACCTCGCCGTCAACAATGCAATTGTCAACTGGGACAGCTATGGCTCAATGGCCCATAACTATTATCTCTACAGCCATTCTGCAAAGAAATTGATGTGGATTCCCTGGGACCATAACGAATCTTTTAGTGGAAGCCCGGGGATAACAGGCACTGTGGCAGGCGGCGGAACAGGTGGTGGACCAGGCGGCCCTCCGGGTGGTGGTGGCAAAGTCGGTGTTTCACTGAGCATGAATGAGGTATCCAGTTCATGGCCATTGATCAGGTATGTTGCAGATGATGCTGTTTATTTGGCAAAATATAAGACATACCTGAAGTCGTTTAAGGATAATGTATTTACCGAGGCTTCTATGAATGCCTTGATCGATAAATACCAAAATATAATCAGCAGCTCAGCAGTTGGGGTCAACGGAGAAAAAACAAAATATACCTACCTGACCAGCGAAGCGAGTTTTAATGCCGCTTTTGCTGCGTTGAAAACCCATGTTGTTGCAAGAAGGACGCTGATAACAAGTTATGTGCCTTAAATTTCAATTGGAAATTCAAAGATGAATGAAATCAAGTCAACCATATCAACTTTCCATGCCATCGGCCTTGAGGAAACAAATGCAAAGGCGGCATTGCTTGAAAGGATGGATACAAAATATGCATTCAGGCTTGATGTGCTTCCGTCTGTCATTGATGCATGCAGAGAAGATTATGATATCCTTGAGATCAATGGAAACCGGTTACTGCCATATGAAACAACTTATTTTGATACCAGTCAGCTTTTTTATTTCCATGCACACCATGCTGGCCATGGAAATAGACTCAAAGTAAGGATCAGAAAATATAACCATGATGGAGCTTCTTATTTGGAAGTAAAGCACAAAAACAACAAAGGCATTACCCAAAAAACAAGAGCAGTCTACTCCGATAATCTTCCTGTCTCCACACAATTGATGGATCCTCAATTCACCCTTCAACAACACTTGATTAAAAATAATCTGGAGCAAACTATTTTGATACGCTACATGCGCATCACCCTCGTGAGCAAGGTTCAAAAGGAAAGGGTTACAATTGATTCTCTAATCAATTTCAGCAATGCTGAAAGACAGGTTTCTATGCCCGGATATACAGTGGCCGAAGTGAAACAAGCGAAATCAGGACCTTCGTATTTCGCACAGCTGATGAAGTCAAAAAATATCCGGGAAGGTGGAATAAGCAAATATTGTCTGGGCGTCATTGGCCTATATCAGCATGCTAAAAAAAACAGGTTCAAACCATTTTTACACCAGTTAAACAATCAATCCATCGCTTATGGAACTGCTTCAAGTTGTGGCTGATGCCATCAAAGAAAATAAATTTCAATTGCTCGATCAATTGAACCTGAAATTTGCAATCAGGATGATGATAAACATCACCACTACGCTGCTCATCATCCGTGGTATCTACTACAAATACTACAAAAGAGCGGACCTCTTTCTTACTTTTTTCGCTTTCAACATCGTCATATTTCTCATCACATTTTTATTGAACAAGGTTGAAATGACGATGGGCGCAGCGTTTGGCCTCTTTGCTGTTTTTTCGATGTTGAGGTACAGAACAGAAAATATTTCCGCAAAAGACATGACCTATCTTTTTATTGTCATCGCCATTGGATTGATCATGGCAGTGAGCAAGGGGGGCTGGGATGAACTCATGCTGATTGCGGGAATATTCATTCTGTTTACATTGCTGCTGGAAAGCAACTGGTTGATCAGGCGTGAATTTTCTCAACAAATTTTTTACGAAAAAATCGAACTTGTTCATTTGGCAAAAAGAAAAGAAATGATGGCTGACTTAAAAGAAAGAACAGGATTGAATATTCACCGCATTGAAATGCAGGAAATTGACCTGCTCAAGGATGCAGCCCGCATCACCGTTTACTATCACTAAAAAACCGGCTTTGAAAAAAATATTCCTGATCCATGTGATTTCAATTTGCATGATGTGTGCAGCTGTCGCTCAAACAAGCAAGACAGACCCCAATGATGTTGAGGGATGGGCAGGTATTGGCCTCAATATCAAGTTGCCCGGCAAATGGGACATAGGGATGGATTATCAGCTGAGAACCGACAGCAATGTTTCGCGCTACAAGGGAAGTTACTTTACCCCAGAAATAAATTATAAACTTTCCAAGAAACTCAAAGCCATTGCCAATTTCCGTTATGCCTCCACCAACAATGGAAACTCAAGCAGGATAGGAATGGGCATAGAGTATGCGGAAAAATTCAAAAAATGGAAGCTTGAATTCAGGCCACAGCTGCAATACACCATTAAGTATGCCAACGACGGCGATGTAAGCAACCAGAGCAAATGGATATTGCGTACGAAACTGGGATTGGAATTTGCATTGTCAAAAAAACTTGAAGCCTACACTTCTGTTGAGCCATTCTTCACCTTTGATAAAACTGAATATTTTATTGACAATATCAGGAATACCATTGGTTTGAAATATGAATACAAGAAGAACAATAGCCTTGGATTTTTCTATATATACCGTCCGGACTATGCCAAAAGTTATAACCGCAACTTTCACATCGCAGGCATCAAGCTTGACCTCAACTGGAAAATAAAATAATAAAGTTTGGATTGGCTTTTACATCAAAAACAACATCATTGTTTTCGGAGAACTTGTCCGGCCTTGATCATCTCTTGTTCCAACAGATCATAAGGAACCTGTTGCACATTGATTTTCTTGTCAATGGCCAATGATGCAGCCAAGGCAGCTGATTGCCCCAGTATCATGAATACGGGCTCCATCCGAATAGAGCCATAGGCAATGTGTGAACTGGATACACATACCGAAACCAGCAGGTTTGAACATTCTTTTTCTTTGGGCAAGATCGCGCCAAAGTCAATAGAATAAGGTCTTTCGGGCTTCACTCCGATATCTCCTTCATTCTGCAGATATCCATCAGGTGTGACATAGCGTTGTGTATTGTGTGAATCAAGGGAATATGAACCCATGCCAATCGGATGCGCAATCGTAGTCTTGCCCAGTGCATCTTTTTCCGTCATCACAAAATCGCCCAACATTCTCCTGGCCTCTCTGACATATAGCTGATGAGGCCATCCGCCATTGTCAATGAATTCATCCTTGGCCAATCCATAGGCATTGAACTGCTGTTGGATATCATTGGGCACGGAAGGATCATTGGCCATGAAATAAAGATAACCCTTCTGGTACTTTTCGTGTTCCAGGATGATTTCTTTTCTGCGCACATAAGAAGCATCCGGATAATCATAGTTCGCACCAATATAATCGCTGCTGAAAGGGCCATGGTTGTTGGTGTCGGTCTTCTTGTTGGGAACTGCATCAAACTTGGGAAATACATCGCGCCAGCCGGCTGCAAACAACCTTGAGAGAATTTCATAGCGCTTGGGGTCATACCCTTCCGGCTTAGGGAAAGGAATGCTGTTTGCCGGATCAGTACTCATGCACAAGCGGTAACAGTAGGCTTGGATTTTATTGTCACCATCACCCTTTTTCCCCGGAGGCGCAGCGCTGACTTCAGGGAGTAGTCCGCTTGAAGGAAGTCCCGGAATTTTATAGGGATCGATCTTCTGTTTGAAATAGTGTGCATGCTGAAATACCTGCGTTTGAACACCATTCCACTGTTCACCATACTGAGCAGCCGCTTCCCTTCCAACAGTATATTGTACACCTGCAGCGGCCATCAGATCACCCTCGTATGTGGCATCGATAAATGCCTTCCCTGCAAAGACCATTCCATCCAGTGTTGTAAAGGAAAGGATTTTATTGCCCTTCATGTTAACACCTCCAGGCAAACGATTCAGCCATCGGTCACGGTAAACCATGATCTTGTTTTCGCTGATCATCTGTTCAAATGCGGCTTCAGCAACATGCGGTTCAAACAACCACATGGTTTTGTAAGCCGTGTCATTGGCTACGGTTCCCTGTCCACGGTTGCCAAACGCACTGCGTTGCTGCCATTTCCATGCACTGTCTGTTTGATAATGGTTGTAGAGTCGATGATAGAAATTCCTGGCCAATCCACCAATGACGGTCTTGTCGCCAGTATCGGTATAACCCAGGCCATTGGAGGACAATCCACCCAAATGCAGATCTGGTGAAACCACCACCACAGATTTACCCATTTGTACCGCCTGCACAGCTGCAATAACGGCAGATGATGTTCCACCATATACGATGATGTCTGCAGTGATTTTTCTTTCCAAAGACAATACCTGTCCATCTTTCAGCAATTGTGCTTTCAGGCTTTCGTAGGAAAGATCCTGCACATCAATCTTTTTTTCCAGGGCCATTACTGCTGCAGTGGCAGCGGATTGACCGAGCACCATGTAGACAGGTTCCATGCGAATGGAACTATAGGCCACATGTGAGGCAGACAAACAAACAGGAACCAGTAAGTTTGAACATTCTTTTCTTTGGGGGATGATGGAGCGGTAACTGATCCCATAATAGGTTGACTTCTGCTTTCCATATCCACCCTCGAGCCTTACCTTTCCCTGGTCGTCCAATACCCGTGCAACATAATGACAATCCAAAGGATAGGTTGCCACTGCAACCGGATCAGCCACAGGCCTTGCGCCATTGCAGTTTTGCTCAGTCATGACGTAGTCGCTGATCATCCTTCTCGCTTCCCTCACATAAACCTGATAGGGAAAATGATCAGTATCGAGGTATTCATCCTTGGGCCATCCCCAGGTTTTCATTTCCATTCGCATAGCCAGGGGCAGTCGCTCATCGTTGCCAAGAAACCAAATCAGCCCCATGGAATAGTCTTTGTGCTTTGCGGCAATCTCAACCCTGGTTGCATGATCTGCATTGGGCCACGCATAAGAATTTCCCACAAAATTGCCCTGGTTGGTATCTGTCTTTTTGTTGGGCATGGGAGTGAATGAAATGATGCTGCTCAATTCAATAGCTGGATTGAGGGCAATCATTCTGGCCAGAAACTCATACCAAAGTGGATTATAATTCATGGGCTTTACCACATCAATGCGGTTGTCAGGGTCGTTGGTCAAGGTCAGCCGATAGCAATAGGTCTGTGTGCGGTCATCGCCAGTACCCTCCGCACCAGCAGGCTTTGGATCAATGAAAGGCAATAATCCACTTTCAGGCTTTCCTGGAATGATATAAGGGTCGATGGATGTTTTGCCATTGCCGACAACTGGCCCAAGGCGAATGCCGTTCATGGTTTCACCATAAGTGGCATTGCTTTCACGACCAACCTTGAAAGAGAGCCCCGCAACACGCATGAGATCACCCTCATAACTGGCATCAATGAACATTTTTGCAGCAATCTTCACCCCGCTTTCCATACTGATGATTTTCAAACGCCCGTCCTCTTTTATTGGCGCAGCCTTGAGGTGGATGCGCTGGTTGTAGATCACATTAACACCATGATCGTGCAACATCTGTTTGAAGATCTTTTCTCCGACTCCAGACTCATAGACCCATTGAATTTTAAGTGAATCATTTTTACCGGTATAGGTTCTTTTTTTAGACCGTTCAAAAAACGCAGTACGACCCTCAACACGCCAGGCCGATGAATCAAGGTAATGGGCGTAGATCCTTTGGTAAAATTCCTTTGTAAACCCTCCGGCAATCCTGAAATTGTTGAGGTCTGTTGCAGTGAGCCCCGAAGTAGCCATCCCCCCAACATGATGATTGGTGCTGATCAAAACCACAGACTTGCCCATTTTGGCTACCTGCAATGCAGCGGTGATGCCTGCGGGCGTTTCACCGTAAACGCATACATCAAAAACCCTTTCTTTTGCAGTGGCTGATGAAAAGATGAAGATGACCAACAAAGGAATACTGAGCAATAGTTTTAGCAGGTTTTGGAAACAGGACATCATCGAGAAATTTTAATGCGCTCAATTTATTGCATTCTACCTTCTGTTAGATTTCCAAGGCATATTTTATTGTAAAAATGAATCAAAAAATGAGCATTACCTTTGCCATCTAAATCATTCCCGTGTACCAAGAAGCATTTGAAGCCATTGTCAACAGCAGGAGATCCAACCGCAGTTATGATCCAGCAGTGGAAGTTCCCGATGAGGTCATCAGGAAAAGCCTGGAGTTAGCCATTTTATCACCCAACAGCAGCAACATGCAGTTGTGGGAATTTTATTGGATAAAATCCGAAGACTTGAGGGAAAAATTCACGCCACTTTGTTTAGGTCAATCAGCAGCAAAGACAGCCAAACACCTGATGGTCTTCGTTACAAGGCAGGACCACTGGAAGGCCCATGCCAATTGGAATTACAACAATTTCAAGGCAACGATTGTAGACAATGCGCCCACCAAAAGACAACAACGCGGTTTGGATTATTATGGGAAGCTGATGCCCGTGGTATATGCCCAAGACTGGTTTGGCTTCATGACCCTGATCAGGAAAGTTGTTTGTTTCGTCAAAGGATTCAACAATCCTTTCGCCCGCATCTCTGGCAGCCGCGATCAAAAAGTGATTGTGCACAAATCATGCGCACTCGCTGCCCAAACCTTCATGCTCGCCATCTCTGCCCATGGGTACGATACCTGCCCGATGGAAGGCTTTGATTCAAAACGCGTGAAAAAATTGATGAACCTGCCTGCCGGCGCTGAAATCAACATGATTGTCTCCATAGGCAAAGGCACCGAAAAAGGGATCCATGGAGAGCGAAAAAGATTGCCTTTTGAAGAGGTGGTTTTTGTGCGATAATCTATTGATCAGTCTGCATTTTCAGCTTTCAATAGCTTGATATCTTTTCCGAGCTGTTCCATGTCCAGGTCGAGCGTACCATTGTAGATACCCCTGATTCTTCCGGTTTTATCTACCAGCAATACATGTTCGGTATGCAAAAAATCTGTGCTGTCCTTGGTAAAACCCAATGCCTCTTCTGCAAAATAAGACTTGCGGGCAAGTGTGTAGATAT
This sequence comes from Chitinophagaceae bacterium, assembly GCA_947463105.1. GTDB lineage: Bacteria > Bacteroidota > Bacteroidia > Chitinophagales > Chitinophagaceae > Pollutibacter. The sequence goes on along the minus strand of CANHSD010000096.1, from coordinate 2,731 downwards.
CCGCCTTGGGGCCTGTCAGCAAATGCCAATTGGGAGCTATAATCTTGTTGGAGTTGGCGTATTCGCTCAATCTTGAAACGCTGTCGCGCCAGGGTGTAACAGAGAATGAAAGAAACACTACCGTGGAATCCTTTTCAAATGCATGGTTGAGTTTGGCAATCTTGTTCATCATGCCAGGACAGATGCTCCCACAACCGGTAAAAAAGAAATTGGCCACATGGATTTTGCCTTCCACATCTTTGGATGAAACTTTTCTGCCATCTTGGTTGATCAGAGTAAAACTTCCAACGGTATGGTCAATGGTTTTCCCAACTGACGCTGCACGATTCAAAAAAAACGGACTAAAATCTGGTGTATTGTAATAGGGCAAATCCTTTACTGAAGGCTGTTGCCTGCAAGCCACCATCAGAAAAAACAAACTAATTGATGCCAACACTATCCGATACATTGATACAGTTTTTTGTTCCGAGCAAACCATAACGCCTGTCGTTGCGGATGATGTAATTGGAACGGATGCTGCCATCATCGTACCATTGTTTTTGCGATCCCGATTCATGCCCTCTTTCATAATTCATTTCCCGAACCAGTTTCCCTTCAGGGTTCCACTCCCTGCAAGTACCCTGGTATTCTCCATTGGCAAAAAAATAAATGGCTTGTATTTTACCATTGCTCCAATACCTTTTCAATGTCCCGGTTTTGACGCCCTGCACATAGTAGCGCTGCTCCATCAAAACACCATTCTCATGGAACCTTCTGAACTCACCATGTTCCAAGCCATTGTAAAAAGATCTAACAGCAAGTGTATCAGCAGTTCCTGGATAAAATGCATATTGCGCAATACCCTTGGGTTGCATCTTGCATCCCATCAAAAAAATCAGGCAAAGCGCAAACCAACTAATTTGATACCGTACCAGCTGTTCCAAAAAAACCATTTCCATTGATATAAGGGTCTGCATCCGTGATATGATAGTGATAAATACCAGCAGGATAATCTGCAGTGGCATGCTTGTGACCGTGGTAAGCATCCAGGCTGGCATTGGTCACTTTCGCACCATTCTCTTCAGGACCATATACAGGAAATCCATCCAACAGAAAACCCAACAAGGCTGACTTGTTCAACTTTGTTTGCGTCAGATAGAGTGGCTCAACATGATAATGGTACATGCCTCCCGGAGCAGGATGTCCCCAACTTTGGTCAAAGCTCGCCATTTCTCCCGTCAGTGGTTGATTGGGGCCGGCATACTGGTTGAAAAATGGCACCCCATTGACGGTTACACCTATTGGCCCCAATGGGGTAGACTTTTTTGTACTTGCTTCAGCAGGATTGATGGGGATTTTGAAGGTATAGGAAAGCGTATTGATGGAATTGGGATTCTTCACAAATGTTTTACCTCCGAAAGTGGTCCCTGAAAATGCTTCATAGAGTGGATTTGTTGTTGCATAATAAGCACTCTTATGGTCTGGTGTACCAGCACTTTTGATGGTAACAAAAGTTCCATCGGATGTGATGCTGGTGGCACCATATATCTTTTTGTAAACGTCAGGTACAGTTGAAGAGGTTGAAGGAGTCGAGGGGGTTGAAGGGGTCGAAGTGGCTGCCTTCTTGCAGGCGAAACCAATCATGATGAGTGCCAATAAAGTAACAAAACCGTTTTTCGTATTCATGTTTGTAATTTAAATAAAATTTATTGTTGATCGGGGGGAGGCAAAGGGCGTTTTCCACCTTGCGGTGGATGTCCGTCAACAGGAGGAGGTTGATGTCCTTCTCCGGGAGGAGGTGGACGATGCCCTGGAGGAGGAGGAGGATGACCTTCTCTGGGAGGCGGTGGATGATGTCCTTCTTCAGGGAGTGGATGATGTCCTTCTCCAGAAGATGGGACTGGGGGGTGATGATTCCCTTTGGGAGGATGCTGCCCAATGCTATCTGCTGATGGATGAAGATGACCCATTGCATTGTTTGGAGGGGCCTGTGGATTGTCCAGGGGAGCTCTGGACTCTGTCATCAAACCAGCCAATTGATCCAGTAATCCATCAAATTTCTTTTTTTGCTTTTCGTTGCAGAGTGCCCTCAATTGTTGAAAATGTTCCAGATTTAGCAACTCCAATGCCTGTATATTGAGGGTGATGGCCTTTACTGCGTGCATCTTGTCAGCCTCAGGAATGACGGGTTGCTTGAGCAATTGAAAAAGATTCTCTTTGGCTGTTCTGATTTCCCTTTTCAAAGACCTTGCCGAAGCCTGATGCCCTGCGATTAAATCCTGAAAAGCAATCTGCTGAATTGAATCCAGTTCAAGCGCATGGACAAGGAACTCTCTGGGAGATCCTTTGGGACCTTGAATCCTCTCAGGCCTGTTGATCCAAAAGAACAGGATGGTCACTGCATTGGCCACCAACAGTGCGGCTACCAACCAGGTAAGGAATTTATTTTTGTTGGGTTTGTTCATGTTGTAAAGCGTTTAATACAAGGTTTGTATGGATTGGTTGTAATCTGTGGCAAAACGCTGGATGGAATATGCGCTGTCTTTTTTATTAATGGTCTTGGTGTATTGAAAAAGGAGGAAGCCATTCAGTACCAACAATAAGGTGAGCGCTGGAATAGCCAATGAAGGCCTAAGCCTAAATCCCCATTCCTCACCTGCTTTTCGTGCCTCAAGTCTTGCCCTTACCCTTGTATAAAAAAACGCATCCGTTCCAACTTCCTGAATATTATCCAGCAATTGAAGATGGTCTT
>CANHSD010000095.1 GCA_947463105.1 Chitinophagaceae bacterium | reverse complement strand
ATCATGCGAACGCCCACCACGCCACCGAGGTTTTTTCGGGCCCACTCTTCCGGCATATGCCGCAACTGCCAGGCGGTATTGATCCCATAAAGGTCCTTGAGTTTGCGTGCATATTTACGGCCAATGCCCCAGAGATCAGACACGTCGGTCATCTCCAAAGCCTCCTGCAACTTAGCTGCAGCATCCAATACCATCACACAATGGCTTTTCACTTTATCCTTTTTGGCAAGGCGATTGGCTACTTTGCTCAAGACCTTGGAAGGCGCAATGCCCACCGATACCGGAATACCGGTCCACTGCACCACCACATCCCTCAAGCGCTCCGCAAAACCCTGCAAGGCATGGGTGGGGAGGTGGGAGAGGTTGATGAAGGCCTCATCCACAGAATAAACCTCCACACAGCGATACGTGGAATCATCTGCCAGCAGGCGCAGCGTATCCATCACCCGCATGCTCATGTCGCCATAGAGGTGATAGTTGGATGAAAATACCGCAATACCCTGGGTGCGGATCAGCTCCCTGCTTTCAAACAAGGGCACACCCATGGCGATCCCTGCCTTTTTTGCCTCGTCCGTTCGGGAGATGATGCAGCCGTCGTTGTTGCTGAGCACAACAACGGGCTTGCTGTTCAAATGGGGTTTGAACAGCCTTTCGCAGGAACAATAGAAACTGTTGCAATCGACGATGGCGAACATGCTTACACTTGATGTATGACATAAGTCACCACTCCCCAAATGCTAAACTCCGCATAAGGATCTATATCAATCGGTGCGAGGCGGTTGGTTTCGGGCACAAGCCGCATTGTATTGAACCCTTTTTCAAAACGCCTGATCAGCATATCCCCATTCAATACGGCAATCACCACTTTGCCGCTCACGGGTTTGATGCTGCGGTCAACAATGACGGTATCGCCGTCAAAGATTCCTGCACCAATCATCGCCTCCCCGCGAACCCGCATGAAGAAAGTGGCAGGCTTGTTGCGGATCAGCTGTTCATTGAGGTCAATCCCCCGTTCTGCATAGTCGTCTGCGGCAGCCCCAAACCCTGTGGCGTTGGCTGTTTTGACCTGTTGCTGGGTATAATCTTTGGAGCCGCTGTAGGCCGCTCCCTGGTAAAGTTCGCCATCCATATATGCTAATTTATTTAGCAATACTATACTAATTTATTTAGTATTCAAAATGATGTTTATCACCTCCCTGTACAAATGCTATACGGCAGGAATTGCGCAATCAGCGACACCCCTTAAAAAACAATGATTGTATTTATCGTATTTTTAGGAAGAGCCATTGCTGGCTAACCTCAAAACTAAAACACTATTCATGTCAGAACAACAAGAGATAAAATTCCTGGAAGGCCCAAGATCAAGATGGGTTGATTTCAAATTTGTGATCAAAGTTTGTCTTGAATTCATCAGAGGGTTCCGCGCATTGCATTTCACAGGACCTTGCGTTACAGTATTCGGTTCAGCCCGATTCAAGGAAGACAGCCAATACTACGACCTGACCAGAAGGTTTTCAGCAGAAGCCGCCAAGCTGGGCTTTACCATCCTGACGGGCGGTGGACCAGGGTTGATGGAGGCAGCCAACCGGGGCGCCAAGGATGTAGGAGGAAAGTCAGTAGGCTGTAACATCCTGCTGCCCATGGAACAGGAGCCCAATCCCTACCTTGACAAATGGGTGAACATCCGGTATTTCTTTGTGAGAAAAACACTGTTGATCAAATACTCTTATGTATTTGTGATCATGCCAGGAGGATTTGGAACACTGGATGAACTCTTTGAAGCCATGACACTGATCCAAACAAAGAAAATACAAGACTTCCCCGTCATCATTTTCTGTAAAGACTACCACAAGGAAATGCTTGAATACATTGAAAAAATGAAGCATTTCAACACCATCTCAAAGGAGGACATGGAACTTTTCCTCGTAACCGACTCCATCGAAGAAGCCATCGCGCTCATCAAAACCTGCATCAACAAATACGGCTTAACCCATCTGGCAAAAAAACCAAGCTGGATACTGGGCGAAAAGAGATGATTTTTGTCATGTTTTTGGTGATGCCCCATCATAAAATATGGACTTACAATGTTTGAATTTTGTATCAAACATTAAAAAAAGCCATATGAACGTAAGAATTCTGGAACTTTTCATGAAAGAAAATGATGCTTGGGATGACATGATCACCAGACAAAAAAAAGAAATCCCCAACCTTGAAAGAATGATTTCATCCATCTTTGAAGGGAAAAAATTCCAGGATGAAGAAATTACTTCAAATGTAAACCACCTGAAAAGTGAAATGCAAGCCCATGCAACATGCATGACGAACATCAAGGAAGAATTGGCCAAGCAACAGCATTTTTTGGCCAGTGAAAAAAGGGGGAATTCTTATCCGGTTCATACCCTGATGAGCCAAAATGCCCTTCGTGAAAGAATCCGGAATGCAGAACGACAGTTCCTGGACCTCAAATGCAACTACCTGAATTATCTTGCCAATACGCTATAAAGTTAACAACAGTTTGCTGGTGCAGGATAGCCCTTCCCTTTTGCCTGGAAAGCAGCTTGTGGTGCATTGTACAACTGAATGATCAAAGTCAGTTTTATTGGTGACCATGATTATTCCAGATGCATGCAATGAAAATTAGATTTGTACTGATAAAATATTCATCAACTTAAAAAAATAAAATTATGCTAGGAAATGGAAGATCGCTGTTAAGATCATCGTTGCTAAGGCCTTCGCTCTTGGAAGATGTCATGAAGCCCTGGAATGAGTGGGCTGACGAAAAATGGCCTTTTTCAACCCAGACGCCAGCTGTAAACGTGAAGGAGACTGACAAGAATTATGAAATTACACTGGCAGCTCCCGGCTTGCAGAAAAGTGACTTTAAGATCGATGTCAATGGATCATTGATCACCATCAGTGCAGAACAAGATGAAAAAAGGGAAGAAAAAAATGAGTCCTTCACCAGAAAGGAATACAGCTATTCTTCTTTCTCAAGGTCATTTACCCTGCCTGAAGACATTGTCCAGGAAAAAATCGACGCCAACTATGTCAATGGTGAACTGAAACTATTGCTACCCAAAAAAGAGGAAGCAAAAAAGACAGTACCCCAAAAGATCAGTGTACACTGATTTGACACTCCCCCCTTCTGCAGGTGCAGAGGGGGGATATTTATTTAAAACTGTCCCCATGATGGTTAAAAAAAAGACAATCAGTAGCAACGCCCAACAATATATTTTTGAAAACTCCTCCTGGATCAGGCTCATTGAGTACCTGCACCAGGAGAATACGCATATGAAGAACAGGCTGTCGGAGATCATAGACCAAATAACAAACAAGGAAAGCCTCGGACTGGCAGAGCAATACCAAAACAGGTTTCTCACCAAGGATGATTTATACGACCATATGCTAGATGTACTGACGAGCCAGGCCGTCAAATGGAAGGAACTGAAATCAAAGCCAGGTTCAACCATCAGCATAGAGATCAAGAAGATACATAAAAAAATCAGGGAACAAATGGAATACATAGAGCAAGACCATGCCTTGATCAAGCAAGATTACAATACCTACCTTTCTTCTCTTCCCATCAATGGAAAGCAATAGCCATCAGTATCCTGGCTGAGGATCAATTGTACAATCCTGCAAGTTTTTTCTCGTTCATCAAGACGATGTTTCCGTCTTTGATATCAATCAGCTTTTCAGCCCTGAAATCGCTCAATGTTCTGATAAGGGATTCAGTGGCCGTACCTGCAATGTTGGCAAGATCTTCCCTGGAAATATGAATGGAGAATGGTGTTTGACCCTCTCCGAATTTGTGACGCAACATGATCAGCGCATCTGCAACCCTCTTGCGCAAAGAGTTGTAGGCCAATCCAAGCAATTGATTTTCTTTCTCTGTTACATTTCCTGCAAGGATCTGCAAAAACTTTTTCATCACCACCGGATTTTCCTTGATCAGTGCATCAAACTCCTCTCTTGGTATCATGGCAATTTCAGCATCTTCCATGGCCTCAGCAGTTTCATGGTAAACAGAGTTTTCGAGCAGTGCCATGTAACCAAAATAATCCCCTTCCCCAAAAAGCCCGACGGTAAGATCCTTGCCATCATCATTTGATTTATACAGTTTTACCTTGCCTTTTTTAATATGAAACAAACGGTTGGGGTGGTTTCCTTCACTATAGATCACATGCTTTTTCTTGTATACATTTGTATTTCTACCACTTGAAAGCTCCTCCCAAACGTCCTGTTTACCAATGTCCTGAAGCAAATTGCTGATTCCATCCTGGCTTGATTCATATTTCTTGCGCAGGATGCTTACTTTCTTCAAGCGTTGTTCTATGGCATTCAGCAATTCAATTTCAGTGAATGGTTTGGTCACATAATCATCCGCTCCCATTTCCATTCCTTTCCTGAAATCAGACCGCTCTGCTTTTGCAGTAAGGAAAATGAAGGGCACATCTTTGAGGTCTTCATTCTTGTTGAGCATGTGCAATACCCCATAGCCGTCAAGCACAGGCATCATGATGTCACAAATGATTACATCAGGCTTGGATGCAATCGCTTTTTCCACACCATCCTTCCCGTTTTCAGCAGTAATCACATTGTAATTGGCAAGCTCAAGAATCTCTGCAGTGTTTTCCCTGATCTCATTGTTGTCTTCAATCAATAAAATGGTGTTCATGCGTTAAATTTTATGGTGAATAGGGTTCCTTTTTCAAGTTCGCTGTCTACGGAAATGGTACCGCCCATGAGCTCTACATATTTAGCAACAATATGAAGACCCAGGCCTGTGCCCTGTATATTGGTTACATTGTTTGCCCTGAAAAACCTTTCAAACAGGTGTTTCTTGTCCTCTTCAGGAATACCAAGGCCTTCGTCCTTTACAGTAATGATAACATGCTCTTTATCAACAAGGCTGTTCACGTCTATCATTGACTGGGCAGGCGAAAATTTAATGGCATTGGAAACCAGGTTGATGATGATATTCCTGATCAGCGAAAGGTCAAGATTCGCCTGTGGATCTCCTTCATGCACATAGCGTATCTGCTGATGCTCTTTTAGAATAGGATAGATTTCACTCAAAATCAACTGCAGCTGTTCTTTCAAGTTGATAGCGGTGAAATGCAATTGAACTTTTCCTTCTTCAATTTTTCCGAGGGATAAAAATTCATTCAGGATATCCGTAAGGTTGCTGACTGCCGAACGGATCCTCAGGATATGCTTATCCCTTTTATCCTGTTCCATTGATTCAGTGTATTTTCCAATCAGGGAAACAGACGATAAGATGGTGCTGAGCGGCGTCCTGAACTCATGCGATGCCATGGAAACAAACCTTGATTTAAGATCACTCAACTCTCTTTCCTTGCTCAATGCCTCAGTAAGTTTTTGGGTGCGCTCCTCCACTTTTTGCTCAAGCGCCTCATTCAGTTTCTCAATTTCGAGGTTTACTTTTTCCACCTCCTCTTTCTGCCTTCTCAGCGTATTTTCCGTTTCCATCCGCTTGGTAATATCAATGACGAATGCAATCACATAGGGCTCCTGATCAATCATATAATGCCCAAGGCTTATCTCAACCGGAAACTCCTTCCCACTATGCTTCATGGCCTGCAGCTCCATTCCACGGCCCATGGGTCTGTTTTCCCTATGCCTTGCATAATCCTCCCGATGCCCGTGGTGGCGCATCTTGAAACGTTTCGGAATGAGGTCTTCCACTTTTAGCTTCGTAATTTTTTCCAACGAATACTCAAACAAAATCGTCGCCTGCTCATTCGCTAAAATGATCTCCCCATTTTTATTGACTAGCAAGATGGGTAAAGTAGCGTATTGGAACAAGGCTTCAAATTTCTTGATTTCTCTGAACAGGTTTTCAGAAAAAATCCTTTGTGTATCAATGTTGATAACCCTTTGGAGATAAAATGTCTTTTCCTCAAAAATGAAAGAACTAACATCCAACCTTCCCAAGAAAATATCACCCTGTTTTTTTCTAAACAACACTTCTTCGCTCCAATGGCCATTTCTTTTGATTGTATCCAATACCAATTCAGCAATCTCGGTATCCAACCGATGCTTTCTGAATCCCAGAAAAGAAAAATCCTTTATGAAGGCCTCCTGGCTTACATAGCCAAACAACTGCTTGTACGCACTGTTGAAGTAGAGCAACTCTTTACCTGCATCATCCCATACGGCAATGAACTCATCAGAAAATGCAGACCAAGCCTGCAACATGGAGGCATGAAAAGAAATGGGACTTATTGCCGGATTCATAAACACGCGGTTAAGATATCAAGAGTTATTGAATCATCACCAGAAACCTTCCAAGTTAAACCAAAAAAATGCCCTTGCGTAATTATGATTGCCCGCCAAGAATGAAACGCAGAAATAGAAAAAAAAGAACCTGTATCATCAGGAAATATGGAGCAAACTTATTGTTGGGCTGGATTTTTAAGTACCCAAATCCAATTGAAACAGCAAAAGATATCACGAACCAACAGCAATAATTGAACAATGGTATTTGACCATCGTTCCAATTCCAGAAACCCAACTTCATGGCAACAGGCTCCATGATCCAGTCAAAAGCTGTAGCTATTGCTGCAGCAAGCAGCGCAACAGCTACCTTACCTTTTATGCTATTGTGGTTAAATTTCTTCGCAACAACATGGGCAGTATACACAATGCAAAACCAATTGATCCCAATCAATACTGGCACACCAAATAACTTGCGACCAAAAACTTCACCATAAGAATAGTCTCCGAAAAGCAGTCCTGTATTGACGCCTATCATCTCAGTTGTCATACCGACCACAACTGCCATGAGGAAGGCCTGAACAAACTGGAAATTGATCTGCTGCTCATTGAGGATCAACAAGAGCAGCATCAAGAACAAGTTGACGGGCGTGAAGGGAACAAAGAAGGCAGGGCTAAAAAAAGCAATCCCAATGGCCCCTGAAAAATGCACCAGCACTGCCAAAAAAATTGCCCAATGGAAGGGGCTTTTCATCCAATATGGTATGCGTTCGCTCATGCAGGGTTCCCCATTAAGTCGCTCACAATGGCAGCACTCTTCAAACAAAGCGGAATGCCCCCTCCCGGATGAACACTTCCCCCTGTAAAATAAAGGCCATTTGTCTTTGATGTGAAATTGGCATGCCTGAGGAATGCTGCCCACTTTGAATTTGAACTTGTTCCATACAAAGATCCCAGGTAAGAGTCTGTTCTGGATTGAATCCCCCCGGGCGTCAATACTTCTTCAACCAACATATCCTGTTCGATGTCTGCACCCAACATCCTGTTCAATTTCATCACAATATTTTTTCTTAGCCTAGCGGTTTCCATTCCCCAATCTGCAGCTTCCATGGCCGGGGCATTGACCATCACAAACCAGTTCTCCTTTCCTTCAGGTGCATTACCCTTTTCCATTTTGGAACTGATGTTGATGTAGATGGTAGGATCATCATGAAATTTCTTTTCTTTGAAAAGGCAGTCAAATTCCTTTTCATAGGATGCGCTGAACAAGATATTGTGCAGGTGCAATTCCGGAAATTCCCTTTTCATTCCCCAATAAAAAATCAGGGCACTGCTGCTTCTTTCATTGCGCAGAACCCTTTTTGCCCCTTGCTCATCAGAAAGCAATTTCTTGTAGGTGAAATACGCATCCACATTGCTGATCACAGCATCTGCCGGAACAAAGTTACCATTTGTGATGATACCCGTTGCCCTTCCCTCTGCAGTTACGATTTGCTCAACATGGCTGTTCAACACAAAACGAACGCCTTTTTTTTCTGCCAAGGCAATCAATGCATTGGGAATATTGATCATCCCACCATGTGGGTAATAGGTTCCCTGGTTCTGTTCCAGATGCGGAATCAGGCTCAACATGCCAGGTGCGCTGAAAGGGTTACTACCATTGTATGTGGCGAACCTGTTGAAAACCTGTACGGCTTCAGGCGTGATAAACCTGCTTCTATTGAATCCGTCAAGGGTCTTAAAGAGATAAGGGAATTTTACAGTACGAAGGGCATCCACAACGCGCTTGTGCAACCAGGTAGCGCGCTGGTGGAGCGAGTGGTTTAAAAAAATGGTTCCCACTTTTTCGTAGACCTGCTCAGCATCACGGAGATACTGCAGCACATGCCCCGCGGGCTCCCCCAAGACATCTTGCATTTCATTCGCAAAGGCCTGAGGGTTGGTGAATGCATCCAGCCTTTTGCCATTTTCAAAAAAATAACGGCAGGCAATGGAAACGGGCTCGTAGGTAAAATAGTTGCTGATATCCTCTCCAGCCAATAAAAACAATTCTTCTACATTGGCCGGCTGGGTAAAAAGAGAAGGACCTGCATCAAAAGAAAATCCATCTTTTTCAATCAGGTACAACTTGCCTCCTGCAACCTCATTTTTTTCGTGCACCTCTACCTCAAACCCTTTTACAGCAAGCCTTATGGCGGTTGCAATGCCACCAATACCTGCGCCTACAACAATGGCTTTACTGGTTTTCATTTCCCATTCCATTGTGTTTAATTAGATGCGCCTCCAACATAGGCAGCGCAATCTTGAACCATTCAGTATAATGCTCAGGATGATTCTCCATGTTTCCGCGGAGCTCATCCATGTTCATGTAACAGTAATCAACCACTTCATCTTTGTTGGGAAAAACCTGGCCATTGTATTCGCCAATCAATACATGATCAAACTCGTACTCCGTCAGTTCATTGTCTAATGCAGCTTTGTAGATGAAACTAAAGGCAGGATTTACTGAAGTTTCAAAACCAAGTTCCTCTCTCATCCTTCTTGTGGCAGCCTGGCTGGGAGTTTCATCCGGATAAGGATGACTGCAGCAGGTATTCGTCCACAAACCTCCGCTATGGTATTTCTCCAGCGCACGGCGCTGCAAGAGTAGCTCACCTTTGCTGTTGAAAAGAAAAACGCTGAAAGCCCTGTGCAATAAGGCTTTTTGGTGTACTTCCATCTTCTCCATGAGCCCTACCGGCTCATCGTTTTCATTCACCAAAACCAACAGTTGTTCTTTTGGAATATTCATCTGAATCAAGGAATTGATATGTTGAGTGCTTTCAAAAAATCTTTTCCCAATGGGCTGACACCCGGATCAAAATACCCAATCAGTTCCCCCTCCTCATCAATAATGTATTTTGAAAAATTCCAAGCAGGCGCTTCCTTGTTCCATCCATTTTTTGCAGGATCAGACAGCCATACAAAAACAGGATGCTGGTTGTTGCCCTTTACTACGCTTGCTTTGGCCGCAATGGGAAAAGCAACACCATAATTCTTTTTGCAAAATGAAGCGATCTGTTCATTGCTTCCTTTTTCCTGCGCTTTGAAATCATTGGCAGGAAAACCCACAATGATGATTTCCCCTTTGGCCTGGTCATACAAGGATTGCAGTTCTTCATACTGACCTGTATAACCACAATCACTCGCCGTATTGACAATCACTATTTTTTTGCCTTTGTAAGCAGCAAAAGAAGAAGGCTCTCCGGAGATTGTCTCAAAAGGAATATCATACAAGGAAACAACTGGGGCTTTCTTTTCTTGGGGCAGCACCACCCTGCTGTTTACCCCAAAAAAACGGGTGATGCCTGTGAGTGCAGGATAAACAGATTTCAAAATATTTTGCCTTGTGCTCATGTTGCCTTGTATTTTAGATGATGAACATGCCCATGCTGTTATCGTTACGACCAATACTGCAATGCCAATTTTCACTGCTGTTTTCATCAGGTATATTTAAAGACTTTCTTTAGCATTTCCACCTTCCCTTTGAATGGTGCATACAACAAGGGTATATCAAACCATGACCGGGAATGCAGGACAGCCTTGGGCCTGGTGAATGTTTCAAAACCAAACTTTCCATGGTATTGGCCGGTTCCACTGGGCCCTACACCACCGAACGGAAGGTGTGGATTACCCAAATGAATCAGGCTGTTGTTGATGCAGGATCCGCCAAACCGCAACCTCGAGAGATAAAACTCCTGCACAGTGCGGTCTTCCGCATAGATGTATAATGAAAGGGGAAAAGGATTTTTCTCCACCCACTCAACCACTTCCTCCTGGTGATCAAAACCAATCACGGGAAGGATAGGACCAAAAATCTCCTCCCGCATCACAGGGTCTTGGATTGTAATATTTTCAAGGATGGTGGGTTCAATGTAGAGGTCTGCTTCATTGCTTCTTCCCCCACTGACAATTTTGGTCGGATCCAGGTATTGGGAGAGTTTTTTGAAACGCTTGTTGTTGATGATCCTGGCAAAATCTTCACTCATCATGGGATCCTCACCAAACATGTTCTTGACATTGTCCCTGATCTTAGACACCAGCTCCTCCTTGACGGCATTGTGCACCAAGACATAGTCTGGTGCAACGCAGGTTTGACCTGCATTCATCAGCTTACTCCACACAATTTTTTTGGCAGCATAACCAAGGTTGGCAGAACGGTCAACAATACAAGGACTCTTACCTCCCAATTCAAGGGTT
>CANHSD010000094.1 GCA_947463105.1 Chitinophagaceae bacterium | reverse complement strand
GGTGGAGGGCATCAACAATACTGTATTGGCAACACCCCTGCCTTCATTGTTGAAGCAAGCGGGCTACCAAACCATTCACTGCGGCAAGGCCCATTTCGCTCCTTATGGCACACCTGCTTCCAATCCACTCGCCATTGGCTTCGATATAAACATTGCGGGAACTGCGGCAGGGCATCCCGGGAGTTTTCTTGCCAAAGACAAATACAAAGGCAACCCCAATGATACCCTCTGGGGAGTACGCGGTCTTGAAAAACATATTGAAAAGGGGACATTCTTAACAGATGCCCTGACGGAAGAAGCCATTGGCGCAATGAAATCCAATCAGTCATCCGGGAAGCCATTTTTTCTTTACATGGCGCACTATGCCGTTCACCTGCCTTTCAGCAAAGACGATCGCTACTATCAAAAATACATTGACAAAGGGCTGACAGATGCTGAAGCAAAATATGCAGGACTGGTGGAAGGCATGGACAAAAGCCTTGGTGAACTGATGGACTATCTTCAATCAAGTGGGCAAGACAAGAATACCTATATCGTTTTCATGACAGACAATGGAAGCCTCAGTCTTGTGCCTCCAAGAACAGGCAAGGCACATACCCAGAACCTTCCCCTAAAGCAGGGCAAGGGCTCATTATATGAAGGTGGGATAAGGGTTCCGATGATTGTTGCTGGCCCTGGCATACAAGACAACTCGACCAATCACCAGTATGTAAGTGTTGATGATTGGTTCCCTTCCATCCTTGAGCTCGCAGGGATCAAACATTACAGCACCATTCAAAATATAGATGGGAAATCCATCATTCCATTTCTAAAAAATCCCACACAGAAAGATGACAAAAAAGTTTTGCTATGGCATTATCCCAACAACTGGACCAATGTCAACAACCATGGGATTTCCTGGGGAACCGCCCTGCGCAAAGGGAATTGGAAGCTGATTTATTTTCACAAGACCGGAGAATTGGAATTGTATGATCTCTCCAAGGACATCGGAGAAGAACATGATTTGGCAAAAGCACAACCCTCGAAACTCCGCGAAATGGCATCCCTGATGACCAATACTTTGAAAAAGCGCAATGCATCCATGCCCACCTTCAAACAGAATGGACAGCAAATTCCCTGGCCAGAAGAATCGTTGAAGCAACTGTTGGAGCAGGCAGATGGCATGGCAAGAAATGCACAATAGATAGGCAATCCCTGGCATTTGTTTTACTGGACAGCTTTTGCCTGATTTAGCAGTTGCTGCAATGCTTTTACTTTTTCAGGATATTTGAGATAGAGATTGTTTTTTTCCTGCGGATCATTTTTGAGGTCATAGAGTTGGATAGGCACAGCAACACCGTTGACGGTTTCTGGAATGCTCTGGACCAATCCTCCGCCAGAGTTTCCTGTCATGATCAGTTTCCATTCCTCTTTCCTGATGGCAAAAAATCCTTCGCCGGAGTGATGCACTGTATAAGGCCTGTTGTAGCTGGGATTTTTTTTATCCAGCAGCAAGGGTAATAAACTATAGCTATCCTGCGCTTCTTTTTCCGGAACATGGCCGTTTAACAATGCTGCGCAAGTTGCTAAAAAATCTGTCTGACAAATCGTGGCAGCTGAAATGGAATTGGCCTTTATTTTGCCCGACCATTTTACGATGAATGGCACATGGTGCCCGCCTTCCCAAAGATCTGTTTTCATTCCCCTGAAAGGATAATTGGGGTAATGGTCATATTTCATTACAGCATTCATGGCACCACTCATTTTTTCTCCGTCCTGACCAGGCGACCCATTGTCGCTGGTGAAAATGATGAGGGTATTTTTATCAATACCTGCGTCTTCAACGGCCTTCATGATTTCAGCCACTGCCCAATCTGTTTCCTGCACAAAATCCCCGTATGGCCCAGCTTTGCTGGTACCCCTGAATGTTGCAGAGGGTGCGATGGGCACATGCGGGGAGGTTAAGGCAAAATAAAGAAAGAAGGGCTTTTTAATGTTTGCTTTTTCCTTGATGAAACTTACTGCTTTAGCGGTGATGCTGGGCACAACCGCTTCAAGACTCCAATTGTCTACCATGAATCCAGGATGGCCATACATGGAATCTGGTTTGTAGCGGGATGGAATACCCACTGTTCTGTTGTTCTCAAAAAAACAATAGGGTGGATAGTTGGGTACATCGTCTCCAAAATAATAATCGAAGCCTTTGGTGGTTGGTCCATTTTCAAGGGATTTTGAAAAGTCAACCAGCTTTTCAATCCTCAACCGGTCAGCTGGTTTGTCATTGCCTTTGTACAAAGAATCCCTGAAAAAGCTGTTGTTCCTCAGAGGCCAATCCCAGCCCAAATGCCATTTGCCAATGCAGGCCGTTGCATAGGCATTCTCCTGAAACAATTTGCCTACTGTAAAGCGTTCCGGTTCAATCAGTGGTGGATCATAATGTTTCAGTACTCCTCTTTTTAAAGAAGACCTCCACCCATACCGACCGGTCAAAATCCCATACCTTGTTGGGGTACAGAGCGATGCGGGAGTATGGGCATCAGTGAATGTTTTTCCTTGCCTCGCTAGCCTGTCTATGTTGGGTGTGCTGATTTTTGAACCTGGGTTAAGGCAGCTCAGATCGCCATAGCCAAGGTCATCTGCCAATATGAAAATAACGTTTGGCCGCTGCTGTGATTGTGCCGGTGGAAGTATTCCCAGCATAGCAATGAGCGGAAGAATGATTTTTTTCATGATCTGCATTCAAATGTTTTTTACAAATGCCCTAAGGACATGTGATGATATCAATTGATCAAGGTCTTTATTTTGATGCCTGCCGGTTTGTTTTTTATGTTGACCCCACTTTCTTGATGATAACTGCCCTCGATGGTTTTTTTGCCAGGGATGTGTATTTTGAATTCTACATTCCATTCTTTGGGCCATGCAGGAAAAAGCAGCACCTCATCACCATTGGTTTGCACCAGCATATTTTGCAGGGCCCGGGATGAAACAGATCCATGGTCTTGGTCTGGAACCCAATCGTAGTTAGGGCCCCAGAAGGCAGGAAACCTGCTGCTGTTCTGTTTTGCAGTGAAATTGGATGTTACCATTTTCTTTGCCTCTGCAGTCAATCCAAGCAAGGCTGCCTGAATGGCGTCCTGGTGCCAACCATGCCAGCTTTTGTATCCCCTTAATGAAAAGGTATTCAAGGCCAGGGGAAGCCCAGGCTTGCCAACGCCAAATATTCTGTAGGGGAATACGGCATAGAGTTCAGGGTTTTCAATATTCAATCTTTTGCCAAGGTTCTCACCGCTGAGCAGGATTTTTTGTCCGAGAGAGTCGCTGATGGGCATTGAAGGAATTTCTTTTTTGAATCTTTTGCTCTGGTTCAGGAAACCGCTTTCAAACAAGCCAGGTTTCATTAGAATCTGATCAAGACACCAATGCAGTCCGCCAATTTCTGGTGCAGGATTGGTTACTCCTTCCTGATAGGTTTCAAGCGACTGTGCAGGGGTGATCTGCAATTTCCCTTTTTCATCACGGGCATAATGCTTGTCATAAAAGGCAATGATTTCCTTGATGAAGGGCACCGCTTTGCTGTTGAAATATGCCGAATCTTTTGTGAATTCCAGGTAGTCAAACATCATCGCACAGAGTTCCAGCCCGCCCTGCCAATAGTACCTGATGTATAAATTATCCGACATCCCGTCAGGCTTGTTTTTTCTGTTCCATCCGTAATTGTCAATCAGGTAAGAACCCCATGGGGTCATTGTTTCAGGGAAATAGGCGCCTTCGTGGTTAAAGTATTTTTTTGTTCGGAATTTTGCCAGCGCCAATGCATTGCTGTACATGTCAAAAAAAGGTTTCATCATTTCGTGATCTCCTGCATGCAACATGGTCCAGTAAATCAGCCTTGTATTCTGGAACCAGAAATTACCGCCCCATTCACGGTAGTCTGCGTCAAAACCTTTTTTACCGCTGCCCATGTTTTCGTTCAGGTCAACTGTAAAAATGGAACCATTGAATTTGATGGGCAATCCTCCTCTTCCGGCACAGGCATTGATGTAGCGTTGCAGGGTATATGCCTGCGTGATGTCAAATGTTTTTTCTTTTGCCGAATCAGAACTGATGATGATATAGTGCCTGTTCCAAAAAGCCTTCCACCAGGAAAGATGGTTGTTGAGATCCATTCCGGTAGCAGATTTCATGGGTTTTTCAAGCTTTTTCTCAATGGCTTGTTTCCAGATATCGATGGATGGGTTGTTGGATTTTTGTACCACTGCATACATTGCAAAATGCTTTGTGGGTGCGATGGTGGAAAGTTGAATGGCTGAGGTTTTTTTGAATTCCTTTCCCCCAACGATGGCGCCAAATCTTTGCCCTAACAATGGATCTTTTCCAATGGTATTGAACGCACTGATGTTTTGGTTGTCGAGGCTCATCTGCCAGATGGAACTTTTGTTTTCATGGCACCATCCAATGGCATTGTTGAACTGAAGCACTGTATCTTTTTCTGACAGAAATGGCTCATCCCTAAATGTCACTCCATATCCTGAATGACGCTCGTTTCCAGTGAGCAGCCTTTGTTCTTTCCGCCACAGCTGGTTGATGACATCTATGCTCAAGGGGAAATTGGCATTGCCCTCAACATGGATGACTGGATTGTTGGCATCAATCCAACAGTTGATTGCAATGATTTTCTCCTCTTTTTTTCCGCTGATCCTGATCATGCCTTTTTCCAGGTCCAGGGTTTGTGTGAATTCTTTTTCAGCCAATATATTTGGGCTGAACCGCATGGCTATTTTTCCAATCTTCAAGAGCCTGCCAATCTCAGAATGGCTATCTGTTTTTGAAATATAAAATTGCAAAACACCTTCCTGGTCTACCCAGAGATTGGCACCAATATCACCATTGCCCATGGGCATGGATCCCGAGGAATTGATGCTTTGGCTTGTCCACCTTACATTGTATGGTTCAATATTGTTTTGTGCCTTTCCGCCAATGGCATTCAGCAATAAGAGTATTCCCAGAAAGCATCGATGCAGCTTGTGTCTTGTCATATGCTTTTATTTTCGGTAAGCATCCTTGTAGGTTCCCATCTTGTCAAATGGGATGGGTTCAAAACCAGGAATCATTTTGTAAACCTTTGCATCTGCTTTCAGGTTGAAGTTCTTGTTCTTCATGTCTACAAATCCGGGATCTTCTTTGGTTACCCAATTGTTTTTGCCTTCCATCTGTGCATGTTGTCCACCCAGTAATTTGATTGGGTTTTCTGGTCCCCCAACAATCAGATTTCCTTCCAGCATATTGCCCCTTGCGCGCATACCCTGCCACTCTTTCCCTTCAACAATTTCATCAAGATAAGGAAGCAACGTGGGATAGCGTGTTGAATATGGCGGAGACCTGAAATCAATCTCTTGCTCCAACCGCTTTCTCAAGAGTCCGTTCTTTCCGAACATTTCCTTTGCTTGTGGTGCAGCCCAGGTATACCAAAGTGCAGAAACTACCGCGGTGTGCGCAATCGGGTTGATCACAATATTGTTTTTCATCACCAGGTCCCATCCTGCATTGCTGAAAAGCACGCCATGGTCGGTTTTCATGTTGTTGAAAACATTTCCATATACATAGACATCAGTTGATGAGTCATCACAATAGATGCCCATGGTCATCCTGTTCGGATTACCACAATTATCAAGAAAGTTATACCGGATAATATTTCCCCTGTCACTTGGATTCCTGCCGATGTACCAGGGTGAGGTATCATTTGAATTGAGGGTTACATCATGGATATAATTGTATTCGAACAGGTGATCGTTTCCATGCACAAAGATGCCATGCCAGTCTGAATTGAAAATCTCATTGTGTGAAATCCTGTTGCCACATCCATCCACCCGGATGCCTGCCCATGTGAATTTATTTCTCCTGGTATAGTTGTATACCCTACAGTTTTCAGCATAGCTGTTTCCCTTGGTCAGGGTTTTCTTATCACCTCCACTGATGTAGATTCCACCACTTCCGGTATTGTACACATCACAACTCAGCACGCCATTGTTGCTGCCGGCATTTCTGTTCCAGGCATTGTTCTTGTAGATATGATTTTGAAAACTTCCTATCTGCCTGGACTGTGGTTCTCCCTTATAATCATCGACTGAACTGTTTTCATCCAGCAGTTTTGCACCCTGGCCCATGAAAATTCCTGATGTACCCACATTTCTTACGGTGCAGCCGGCAACAAGGGTATGGTTGCTGCGCTCAATGTACACGCCGATTCCCCTGCCCGCTTCAATGGTAAGCCCCCTGAGTGTTACGTGCTCAGTGCCTTCCAGTGCGATGATGGGATCTTCCAAGATGGAAACCTGTATCAGGGCATCCTTCATGTCAGTGGGTGGCCAGAAGTAGAGGATTCCTGATGTTTCATCAATATACCATTCTCCTGGGCTGTCCAGTTCTTCAAGTATATTGATGGCCACATATTCCTGAAAATCTTTTCCTGCACCAACGCCATAGAGATGTGGTTTCTTGAGTTTGACCTGTCCAGCAATGGTGTCGATGAATTCAATCGGGTTATAGTCATCCCCAAAACCATAATTGAGTGTTCCCTGAATCCAGATATTCTGTTGCCCAACCCATTTTTTATGTCTGCTGTCAGTATAAGCGAACAGCGCCCCCCGATTGGATTTGTCGCCAGTGCGTGGCACTGATCCCGGATCGGATACTTTACCGATTTTCATGGCGCCTTTGTTGGGATACCTTGAAAGGGTCATGGGTTCTCCATTGTAGAAGAGTTCCAGTGTTGCAGGCACAACAGGAAGGGCATGTCCGTACTGTCGGTGGTTGCCCAGGTTCTTGATGCCCTCGGCCTTCAGGTCTGCCTGCCATACATTTCCGATGGCATTTTTTTCAAGCCTGTTCAAAATGGCCTTGTCCATTACCTTGCTGAATTTCCCGGGTTTGATTGTTTTTCCACCGGTGATGTTGACCTTTTCCCCTGCTGCTGCAGACCACGTGATGGGGCCTGCATCTTCTTCTGTAAGCTGGAAGGTTTCCTGAAGGTCATAAATGCCTCCATGGATGATCACGTTGAGCCCGCCTTTGGGCAGTCCTTTTGTTTTTTTATGGTTCCTGACCAGGGTTCTGGCAGCCATCAGGCTGGCAACGGGTTTTTCTTTAGTACCCGGGTTTTTATCACTTCCTTTAGGACTCACATGTATCGATTGTGCCTGGGTTTCGAAGCAGCCGATGGCGAGCATCATCCATATCAACCTGAGGTATTTTCTGTGCATGAAATTCGTTTTTGGATTTGGGTAAATTAGAGTAAATTACATAAAACTAATACTCGTACTAAGCCAATGCTAAAATAGTATACAAAGTGGCTCTTGTTATTGCCTTGGCAATGCAGGCCTAAAGGGTAAATTTACACGATCATAAATGTATTCCCATGAGAGGAATCCTCATCATATTTCTCGCATTGCTGCTTTTCGGTTGTGACAATACCGAACTTCCAAAGGAAGTGGCTGAGGCCTACGAATCCCTTCCTGAAGACATTGATTATAATGTGCATGTTAAAAAAATACTTTCCGACAAATGCTTCTCCTGTCATGGTCCGGATGCGAAGAAACAGAAGGCTGACCTGCGGTTGGATATCGCATCTTTCGCCTACAGCAAAGTGACTGAGTCTGGTTTGAAAGCCATTGCACCGGGAAGTCTTTCCAAAAGTGAATTGGTGAAGCGGATCCTTAGCGAAGATGCAGACTATGTCATGCCATCTCCTGAGTCACACCTTGAGCTCTCTGCATATGAAAAAGCCGTGTTGGTAAAATGGGTTAAGCAGGGTGCGGAATATAAAAAACATTGGGCCTTTGCTCCGTTGAAATCGGTGTCAGTCCCTTCAGTGGAAAATAGGGCCTGGGTCAAGAATGATATTGATCATTTCACCCTGGATGCGATAGAGCGTGCTGGTTTAGCACCTGCCAAACAAGCGGACAAGGAAACCTTGATCCGCAGGCTCAGTTTTGACATCAGGGGCATCGCTCCGGATGTCAAGGAGGTGGATGCCTTCCTGAAGGATACTGATCCAAAAGCATATGAAAAATTGGTTGACCGGTACCTGGCTTCCCACCACTATGGAGAGCGAATGGCGGCCTACTGGCTGGATGTGGCAAGGTTTGCAGACAGCCATGGATACCTTGATGACAAGCACCGAGAAATGAGCCCCTGGAGAGATTGGGTCATCAGTGCCTACAACCGTAATCTTCCCTTCAATGATTTCATCACCTGGCAATATGCAGGAGATCTTTTGCCCAATCCCACCAAGGAACAAATCCTTGCCACCGGCTTCAACCGGAACCACAAACAAAACTCTGAAGCAGGTATTATTGATGAAGAGTATCGCGTGGAATATGTGGTTGACCGCACCAATACCTTGGGCACTGCTGTCATGGCCATGACGGTTGGTTGTGCAAAATGCCATGACCACAAATATGATCCGATCAGCCAGAAGGATTATTATTCGATGTATGCTTTTTTCAACAGTACTTTTGAAAAAGGTGGTCCCAATTATGGTGATGACAATGTAGTGCCGGGGCCAACCTTGTTGCTGACATCATCAAAAGACGATGCACAAATCAGCCAATTGCAACAGAAGCTGAGGGCCATGGAAAAAATGGAAACTGAAAGGTTGCGGAGCATTGAAGCCAATCAATTGAAACAGGAGGAAAAAGAAATCGCTGTTTCTCTTGGTCAAAAGCTCCATGCAAAGTTGAATTTTGATCGCACCAAAAAGATTGATCCCAAAACTGAAGTTTTTGTCAACGAGGCTGATCCAGTCAACAGCGCACGTTTCAGCAAGGCGGAGTTTGGAACGGGCGTGGTTGGGAACTCACTCAAATACAATGATGAAACCTACTTGGCTTTTCCTCCATACAAGGTGGGGTATTTTGAACGGTATGAACCTTTCTCCTTCAGCCTTTGGTTGAAGGTTCCAGAGCAATATCCACTGGCTACGGTTTTTTATCATGCAGAGCACCACCGTTATGGTTATCAGGGATATGATCTCTTGTTGAAAGACAACCAATTGAATTTTCGGTTGAGCCATTCTTTCCCACACGATGCCATCAGTGTCATCAGCACAGAAAAATTGAAGGCCAATGAATGGCATCATGTGGCCATCAACTATGATGGAACCAGCAAGGCTGCAGGTGTCTCGATTTATCTGAATGGGAAGAAGACGGCGACCAAAATTGAATACGATCACCTGGTAAAGCATATC
Organism: Chitinophagaceae bacterium; assembly: GCA_947463105.1. GTDB lineage: Bacteria > Bacteroidota > Bacteroidia > Chitinophagales > Chitinophagaceae > Pollutibacter. The sequence goes on along the minus strand of CANHSD010000094.1, from coordinate 1,260 downwards.
CGCCAGTACTACAGTATTCACAAGGGAAAACATTCAGGATTCAATTTTGGAAAGCGTGTGCTTGACAGGTCCATGCCAAGGGGAGAGGTGGATGAGTTTCAGATTTTCAACAATCTGTTGACTTCGTCTGAAATCGCCTATTTGCAAGCACTTAAGACCGTTAGCCTGCCTCCGAAAAGAAGCATCGATACTTTGTTGAGCCCCTTGGAACAAACCAGAAAATCACTCTGCGATCTGTATGATTCCGTCAAGGAAGTCATGGTGATGGGAGATCTTCCCAAGCCCAGAAACACCCGTGTATTGCTGCGTGGCGTGTACGATAGTTACGGGGATACGGTCGAACCCTCAACACCTGCAGCCATCATGCCTTTCCCCAAAGGACTTCCGAAAAACAGGTTGGGCCTTGCACAATGGATGTTTGATGATAAAAATCCATTGACCTCCAGGGTTGCGGTGAACAGGATGTGGCAATTGGTTTTTGGCAAGGGATTGGTTTCAACTTCTGATGATTTTGGCAACCAGGGTGCCATGCCCACCCATCCTGAATTGTTGGATCATCTAGCGGTATACTACATGAAAAACAAATGGGATACAAAGGCATTCATGAAATACATGTTCATGAGTGCAACCTATCAGCAATCCTCGTTGGCAGATCCTGCTGTAATGAAAAGCGATCCAAACAATGCTCTCCTTACAAGGAGTCCCCGTTATCGTTATCCTGCTGAAATGCTGCGCGACAATGCGCTTGCAGTGGCGGGATTGCTTTCCAACAAGGTCGGTGGCAAAAGTGTTTATCCTTATCAGCCTGAAGGGTTGTGGGATGCCTTGAGCGATAAGGTTTGGCGGTATCAATATATTTTATCTGAAGGAGAAGACCTATACAGGAAAAGCATTTATACGGTGAGAAAGCGAACAAGTGTTGTGCCCTTTATGCAGATCTTTGATGCCTCTGACAGGTCGGTATGTTTGGTGCGGAGACCTGTTTCCAGTTCACCCATGCAATCCCTTGCCATGCTGAACGATCCCCAGATTGTTGAAGCCTCAAGGCATGTGGGTGCCAGGATGATCCGAGAAGGTGGTGCCAGTATTGAAAGCCAGTTGATGTTTGGGTTTCGCTTGATCACAGGACGCAAACCCAACAACAAGGAACAGCAATTGATGAAAGAAATGTACCTGGCTGAGTTGAAAAATTTTGAGGCCAATCCACAAAAAGCCGAAGCACTCATGACCGTTGGAAAAAGCAATATTGATTTTCCTGGC
>CANHSD010000093.1 GCA_947463105.1 Chitinophagaceae bacterium | reverse complement strand
GCCTGGAGTACCCTTATCTTTTTCATTGCAGTTCCTGTTGTAGCCCTGGTGCAGTGGCTGGTCCGCAGGATTGCAGGTTCTAAAACAAAAAACCCATACATCGCCCTGACATTTGGCATTTTGTGGGCCTTGGGTTGGGTATCGGCCGTGATGCTGGTGGCCACCGTTTCAAAAGAATTCAAACGTCCTGGTCAAATCACCTCAGCAGTTGGCATTGTTCAACCATCTTCAGGTAAGCTGAAAGTGGAGTTCAAGGATGCCGAAGGACAGTACTATCCCCTGGATTTGGATTGGGACGACAATGATGACCAGGATCGCTACAGGTCATCGGATGTAATGCTTTCAGCGAATGAAGACAGTGTATTGCTAAGGAACATCCGCATCAAGCTTGAAAAAAGCCGTGACGACAGTTTCCATGTTACACTCATCAGGCGCGCAAGGTCTTCCTCGCCCAGGAATGCGGAAATCATTGCAGAGCAAATATCTTATGCTGTTGAACAGTACGACAGCATCCTTAGTCTTCCAGATGCCTTTCCCATTACAAATAAAAACAAGTTTCACAACCAGCAGGTGATCGTGAAAATTGAAGTGCCTGTTGGCAAAGAAATATATGTCGACGGAAAAGCCAATAACCTGAACTGGTATTCTGTCAGGGGGGGGCCAAATGGTTTATCCATCAACATTGACGATGATTATGATGATGATAATATCTGGACAAGCGGCGTTTGGTATATCATGAAAGAAACGGGTATCGAGATGAAATTCAAGGATGAGGATAATTCCAATAAGGCTGAGTTGATGGACAGGATCCAAAAAATGAAAGAAGAAATTGAAAAAGAAAACAAGAAGATTGAAGAAATGGAGATGAACATCAAGGAGGGAGATACGACGGTCAACGTCAAGATCAATACCACCGCCATGGCTGATAGAGAGGATGATCCGGCAACGAGCACCTCCTCCAATCCAAGAAGATTGTTCTTCGGTGCCATGAATTTGTTGAAGATGGGGAGATGAACAAATTTTTCGGTTAAAAAACAACAAAATCAAGGGTAAAACACCTGGTCTGGTCAGCGGCGTATTGCTAGATTTATGAATCCTTTTAATGGTCGAAATATTTCGAATTAAAATGGAAAAAATTCATAAATTTATGATAGACACAATGATCATGCCTGTTGTAAGGAATAGCAAAAAAATCAATCAAGCACTGAAAAGACTGCGGGCCCTTGGCTTGAACGACGCACACCAATTGCTCGATCGGGCCCGAAAGGGGGCCGAAAGTTCAGTCTTTTATGACCTTGCCTTGGTAGGTAATATGACCGAAAATTTGCTTGCCGGCATCATTAGTATTTCTGCCAGAACCATGCTGAATTATGCTCAACAAGGCAAAAAACTGGAACCTGTACAAAGCGAACATTTGCTCAAGCTTGTTTTGTTGTTTGACCTTGGTATAACGGCATTTGGTACAGTTGATGAATTCAATATCTGGCTGAACAAGAAATGCTGGAATGCAAAAGATGCGCCCATGGATTGGCTGATCACCCCTGGAGGGGTTGATATGGTCAAGGCTCAAATTGAACAGATGATGGAGGGATATCCTGTTTAACCTGAGCCGCATGATTGTTTTCCGTATCGTTCACAAATCATTCAGCCAATCGCTTGTTGGATCTGGCCAACCGGGTCGGTGGAACAAATGCGGGCAAAAAGTGATTTATGCAGCAGAATCAATCGCCCTGGCTTTCCTGGAGTCAATGATAAGACGGCAGGGCGTTGGTTTCAATGAAGATTTCAAAATCATGTTTCTTGAAATTCCCCAGGATCTATCAATCACTAACATCGATCCTGCCTCGCTCAGCCCTGGTTGGGATAACATCAGAAATCATGCTGTTTCCCAGGAACGCGCATCATCCTGGTTTCTTTCGTTAGAATCTCCTGTGCTGAGGGTTCCTTCAGTTGTATTGCCACACTCTTTCAACTTTGTCATCAATACGGAACACAAGGAATTCAAAAAAATCAAGATCATCGATATAACGCCATTGCTTCCAGACCCAAGAATTGACACCATCTTATCCACCAGGCATTAAATCCTTCTACCATTAAAAGGACGTTTGAAAATATACAGCCCCAATCCAGAACAACTTCACAGCGCTTGCGGCTCGTCTTTTAATCGCTTATCTTTGCCCCCATGAAATCGACCCCCTTCACCCATCTTCACCAGGCACTTGGCGCTAAAATGGCCGAGTTTGCAGGCTACAACATGCCTATTTCCTATACCGGCATCAATGATGAGCACCATGCTGTTCGCAACAATGTTGGTGTTTTTGACGTAAGCCACATGGGTGAATTCGTTTTGAAGGGTGAAAATGCTTTGGCCCTGATCCAGCAGATCAGTTCCAACGACGCCTCCAAGTTAACAAATGGACAGGCACAGTACAGCTCTATCCTGAACCAGAATGGCGGTATTGTTGACGACATGCTGGTCTATTGTGTAGAACAAAACAAGGTTTACATGTTGGTGGTGAATGCATCCAACATCAAAAAAGACTGGGACTGGATCCAGGAATTCAATCAAGGGAAGGTTGACATGCACAATATTTCAGACAAGACCTGTCTGTTGGCCATTCAGGGGCCTAACGCCACAAAAGTGTTACAACCCCTCACCGAGATGGACATCCTCAACATGAAATACTATACGTTTTCAAAAGGCCTTTTTGCTGGCGTTGACAATGTATTGGTGAGTGCAACCGGCTACACAGGTGCGGGTGGGGTCGAAATTTATTTTGAAGACGAAGGAGACAATGCGGTCAAAATTTGGAACGCGATTTTTGAGGCCGGCGCCGCTTCAGGCATCAAGCCTGTAGGCCTGGGTGCCCGCGATACACTCAGATTGGAAAAAGGATATTGCCTTTACGGAAACGATATTGATGACTATTCTACGCCACTGGAAGCAGGGCTGGGATGGATCACAAAATTTACAAAAGAGTTCACTGCTTCAACCTTCTTGAAAAAGCAGAAAGAAACCGGCGTTGAAAAGAAACTGGTTGGATTTGAAATGGTAGACCGTGGCATTCCCCGCCATGATTACATGATAAGGGATGAAGAAGGCAACCTCATTGGCCGCGTAACGTCAGGAACACAATCCCCAACCCTCAACAAGGGCATTGGCATGGGCTATGTGCTTGCTGAATTTGCTGCGGTTGGGTCTGAAATTTTTGTTGATATCCGCGACAAGCAAATCAAGGCGGTTGTGGTTCAGCTTCCATTTGTAAAATAAGTCTGATGGGCTTGCAACAGAGAAAGCTTTTCACTTCATTATCTCCCGCACTCCTCAACTTGTATGACATCAGCAACAGTGTTGTGGTGATCATCGATGTGTTGAGGGCTACATCTACCATCGCTACTGCTTTGTACAATGGCGCAGCGGCCGTGATTCCTGTGGCTACCGTACCCCGCTGCATCGAACTTGGGCAAGAGCTCAATGGGATTACAGCCGGTGAACGCGATGGCAGGGTTGCAGCGGGATTGAGTTATGGCAACTCCCCATTTGAATACCCGAGGGAATTCATTGAAAACAAGTTGCTTGTTTTAACAACCACCAATGGAACCAAGCTCTTGCACATGGCTCTTGACAGCGGTGCGCCAGAAATCATCACTGGGTCTTTCCCAAATCTTTCTGCGGTTTGTGATTACCTGATTGCATCAGACAGAGATGTTTTTCTGGGCTGTTCTGCCTGGAAGGACAGGGTCAACATGGAAGATACCATTTTCGCTGGCGCTGTGATCAACAGGATCAAGGATCATTTTGAGATGCATTGCGATTCTTCCAAGATGGCCGAGAGTTTATTCCTGGAGGCGGGCGAAGACAGGTTTGGTTTCATGGAACGCCGCGGCGCCACGCATTATCATCGCCTGATGAACTATGGCCTGGAAAAAGACATCCGTTACTGCTTGACGGCCGATGGCGCAAACGTGCTCCCGATTTTCAGGGGGGATAGGTTGGTGTTGGAAGGATAAAGCAGCAAATCCCCGATGCCGAAAACCGCTTAATTTACTGATTTTTTTCCACATTATTCTTGTTTTTCGAGCTAACTAATTTATAGTTGACAAGCGATAGGAATAGGGTTCTTTTGCACTAATTTCGCAGATTAACCCAACAGCATCCATGTCATTATCGCATCTATTGAAATTCATATACAACAACGGAACGGATGAAGTCATTCGTCGTGGGAAAAAAATCCATGCGATAGGATACGTTGAATTCATTGAGTACGACGATCTTCTGGGTGCTGTGAGTTTTAGGGTCAAGGATGATAATTACAGCACTTTCTACAAGGTTCACGTGCAGAAGTACAAGGATCCGCGTGCCATGGCACTGCGTTGCTCTTGTCCGTACAACCTGGGTGATATTTGCAGACATGAAGCTGCCGCCTTGTTGCAGTTGCAGGATCTTGTAGACAAGAACATGATTGGTGACAATGCCATCAAGTACGACCAACGGCATACGATCATCAAAATGAAGCAGATTGAACTCCGCACCATTCGGATGCTCGCCACCCAGGAGGTTTGCGAGAAAGCAGAAGTGGTGCTCAGGACAACAAAAGCCACCATCCTCAGTGCTAAGGATGAACGGGTGGAAGCCAAGCTGGATCTCAATGGTGAGGTTTTCCCAATGGTCATCCAAAGAAATGAGGAGCGCAATTTTGATACTTCCTGCAAGTGTACTGAGGAAACGCATCCGCTCTGTGTGCACAAAACCGTTCTTTTTCTTCAGCTGTTGAACGCTTACGGCAGTTTATACTTTGATACCATCCGCAACTGGGACAAGGAAAAGAACAAATTGCTGGGGATCTATGGCTACAGCATGAATGAACCCGATTGGCAGACAAAATTTGAGTTTACCTACAAAGACGGGAAGCCCTTCCTGAGGGTGCTTGACCCAACAGTCAAAAGGGTGACAACACCAATCGTTGAGGAAAAGCCCATTGTTCAGCGAAAAGAAGAAGTGGTTGAAGTGGTCAATACTCTCAGCGAACCTGTGGTTTCCTCACAAAGGCTTGGCGTAGTCTTTATTGAAACACCCGGAAAATATCCTGGCTTCAATGTTGAATTGGTCAGTGGTGAATTTGATCAGGAAAATATGGAATTCCTTGGTAAGGTTGAACACATTGATCTTTCCAAATATGTGCCCACCACTGAGTTGGTCACTGAAGATATTTCTCTGATGAATGCTGTCAGAAAATTGCAGCGCTCAGAAATTGATAAGTATGTAAGCCGGAATTCGCCTTTCTCCGGTATTTGGGAAAACATTATTTATTCGGAAGAAGAGGGCCTTCCTGCAGAAACAACCTTGCTGATAGACGAATACCTGCATCCCAAAATCGTCAAGATCTTTGCAGAACATGCGGAGCGAACCCAGTTCCTGAAACTCTTACCTGGCAAGCTTTTTACAACAGCCAACCTTGTGAAGATTGGGATTGGAAGCGGAAGGATGAAGCCCGGATTGCAGGTTGCGCTTGAAAAAAAGCAGGCAACCATTACCCCCGTGGCATTTATTGAAGAGTGGGACATTGAATTGACGGCCAATGAATGGTCTTCTTCATTGGTTGCACTTTTCAATGATCAGTTGTATTGCTGGAACTCACTGGAAGACCTTGAAGCCATCACAGCTTTCATCCCGGATAGAAACAGAAAAATCAGCCTTTCAAAATGGCCAGAATTTCTGGAGCGTGAAGTGCTGCCATTTGCAAGAAAATACAAAGTTGATTTTGACAAGTCTTTGATGACAGAGCTGTTCAACGGAGAGCCTGAAATCAAATTGCAGCTCCAGGAAAAAAATGAATACCTGGTCTTTACGCCTATATTTCTTTACCAGGGATACGAAGTTAAATATACTGATAAGGAAACAATCTTTCTGCCCGAAAACGGAAAGATCAAAATGATCAAAAGAGACCTGGAGAAGGAAAGGGAGTTTGTCAAAAAACTGGGCTCACTTCATTCCAACTTCATCAATACAGAAAACAGTTTCAACCTGGTATTGAAAGGAACCGAAGTATTGAGGAACAACTGGTTCTTCCTGTTTGTGGATGCGATGAAAGAGTTCCAGGTGCCGGTCATTGGATTTGAAGTCTTGAAAAACTACAGGTTCAATACTGCAAAACCACAGACCAGGATCCAGATCAGCAATGGGGTGGATTGGTTTGATGCAAAGGTGGAAATCATTTTTGGCGACCAGAAAGTATCCATTGAAGAGATCAAGCGTGCCTTGAACAACAAGCAACAGATTGTTCAGTTGAACGATGGAACACTTGGTATTCTTCCCGATGAGTGGCTGAAAAAATACTCTTTGCTGTTCAGGGTTGGAGAAGGAAAAACAGACCAGTTAAGGCTTTCAAAGTATCACCTCAGTGTCATCGATGAACTGTACAACAACATTGATGAAACAGAGGTTATGATCAAGCTGGAAGAAAAATATGAAAGGCTCAGGTCTTTCAACAGGATCAATGAAATTGATCCCCCAAAACAACTGGCAGAAATTCTCAGGCCTTACCAGGTTGCCGGTTACCATTGGCTGAACTATCTGACGGAAGTGGGTTGGGGGGGTATCCTGGCCGATGACATGGGTCTTGGTAAAACCATCCAGGCCTTGTCTTCATTGCAACGCTACCGCGACAACAATGAAAACATGACGGCCATCGTTGTTTGTCCGACTACCTTGATGTTCAACTGGGAAAATGAGATCAAAAAATTCACACCCAAGCTGACCTACCGCATCCACCATGGTGGCGAAAGGATCCGCGACAAGAAAATATTTGATGACCATGATGTGATCATCACTACCTACGGAACCCTCCGCAGTGACATCAAGTTCATGCTGGAGACGAATTTTGATTATATCGTATTGGATGAATCGCAGGCCATCAAGAATCCGCAGAGCAAGGTGACCAAAGCGGCCTGTTTGCTGAATGCAAAAAACAGGCTTTGCATGAGCGGTACGCCATTGCAGAACAATACTTTCGATATCTATGCGCAGATGAACTTCCTGAATCCTGGCATGCTGGGAAGTGTTGAATATTTCAGGAATGAGTTTGCCACACCCATTGATAAATTTGGCGAGAGGGAGCACAAGGAACACCTGAAAAAACTCCTGTTTCCATTCATCCTCAGGCGCACCAAAGAGCAGGTGGCCAAAGACCTTCCGGAAAAAACAGAGACCATCCTGTTCTGTGAAATGGAAGAGGAACAACGCAATATTTATGATGCATACAGGAATGATTACCGCGACAAAATCCTGGGCGTAATCAAGGAGCAGGGCATCCAAAAATCCCAGCTGACCATCCTGCAAGGCCTGATGAAGCTGCGCCAGATCTGTGATTCACCAGCCATCATGAACGAGAGTGAGCAGATGCCAAACGTATCTGTCAAACTAGACGAACTGTCAAGGGAAATCACTGAAAACATTGGCAACCACAAGGCTCTGGTCTTCTCTCAGTTCCTGGGGATGCTGGGATTGATCAGGGAAAAACTGACTGCTTTGGGTGTGAAATTCGAATATTTCGATGGAAGCACTTCTGCTGTTGACCGGGAAAAAGCCATCCAGAGTTTCCAGAAAAATGATGAGGTGAGGGTATTCCTGATCTCACTGAAAGCGGGTGGTGTGGGACTTAACCTTACGGCAGCAGACTACGTATACATTGTTGACCCTTGGTGGAATCCTGCCGTTGAGCAACAGGCCATTGACCGGACGCACCGTATCGGTCAGACCAAGAATATCTTTGCATACCGCATGATTTGCAAGGATACCATTGAAGACAAGATCCTCCAACTCCAAGACAAGAAAAGGGCCCTTGCCAAAGACCTTGTTTCTGATGACGATGGTTTTGTGAAGACGCTGACAAGAGAGGATGTGGAATACCTCTTCAGTTAACGGAGGCTTTCATTCATTCTGAAAATATGGACTGCAGCATCATAAGCTGGAGATTGTTTTTACACTGAGGAATAAGGTGGCCAGCACCACAACCAGACCAAATATTTTCAAGAATAGGGGATGTTTATACTCCCCTATTATTTTTTTTCTGGATGCCGCAAGCAGTATCAATCCCAACGAGATTGGCAGGATGAATCCATTCAATGCCCCAACAATCACCAATGTTTTTACTGGTTTGCCGATGGTGATAAAAACAAAGAGTGCAACCAGTACAAACCCAACCAGCATGGGCTTTTCGTTTTTTTCAAAGGCCGGATGAAAGGAGCGGAAAAAGGAAATGGAGGTGTAAGCCGATCCCACCACTGAAGTGATGGCTGCACTCCACATCACGATTCCGAAAATCATGTAGCCCAGTTTTCCGGCAGCGAGTTGAAAAACAGATGCCGCAGGATTGCTGCTGTCAAGGGAAAGTCCTTTTGAGACCACCCCCAGCGCAGCAAGAAACAAAAGCACGCGCATGATGGAGGCAATCAGAATGGCTGAAACAGCGGAGTTGCTGACTTCCTTTGTGTGCTCGGGCCCGGTCAGCCCTGCATCAATCAGCCTGTGTGCTCCTGCAAAACTGATGTAACCGCCAACCGTTCCTCCCACCAGGGTGATGATGGCCATGAAGTCAATCTTGTCCGGAACAAATGTTTTCTGGACGGCCTCTCCCAAAGGTGGTGAAGCAACAAAGACCACATAAAGGGTCAACACGATCATCACCAGGCCCAATGCTTTTGCGAAGATGTCCATCCACCTGAGGGATTGCTTGTTGATAAAAATCAGAACGGCTATACCCGCACTGATGATCGCTCCTGTATTGGTATCCCACCCGGTCAACACATTCAGTCCAAGGCCCGCACCAGCAAGGTTTCCGGTATTGAAGGCCAGTCCTCCCACCACAATCAGGAGGGTGAGAAAATAACCGGCCCCGGGGATGACCTTGTTCGCCAACTCCTGTGCCCGCATGCCCGATGCCCCCAAAATTTTCCAGATGTTCATTTGTGCACCAATATCCAAGACGATGGAGATCAGGATCACAAATCCAAAGCTTGCCAGCAGGGTATTGGTGAACACCGCTGTCTGGGTGAGGAAGCCAGGGCCAATGGCCGAAGTGGCCATCAAAAAAGCTGCTGCGATAACAGGAGAGTTGCTGAGCCAGGATTGTTTCTTCATTTTATCGCGCTTATGGTGATCTTGTTTTGATGCAGGGTCCTGTTGATCTCTTGGGCAAATTCTATTGCGTGTTCGCCATCACCGTGAATGCATATAGTATCAGCCTTGATTGGAATTTCCTGCCCTGTGGTTGATTGTAAGGTTTCTTGCAGGATGATTTGCAAAACTTGTGCAACGCCTTGTTCCGCTGTTTTAATCATGGCATTGGTGTTGGCTCGTGGGGTCAACATCCCCTCATCTGTATAAGTCCTGTCTGAAAATACTTCCCTGTAAAACCCCAGCCCGTGTTGGCTTGCCGACGTTTCCGAAGCGCTGTTGGGCAATCCATATAAAATCAAGGAATCATCAATTGCTTTTATTGCCCTTGATATGGCATCGGCAACCATGGCATCTTTTGCAGCCATGTTGTACAGCGCACCATGGGGTTTTACATGGTGCAGAACTGCGCCCTCCTCTGCTGCAGCTTTCCGGATGATGTTGAGCTGATCATGGATAATCCCATGAATTTCATCCGATGACAAATGCATTTCCCTTCTCCCGAAGCCTAGCTTGTCATCAAAAGAAGGATGGGCGCCGATGGAAACCTGGTGTTGCAGGGCCAGGCGGATGGTTTGGCGCATCAGTTCTCCCCCACCGGCATGGTATCCACAGGCAATGTTCGCCGAACTGATCAACGGCATGATCAGCGCATCGGTTGTATAGCCCTCGCCCATGTCGCAGTTCAGGTCGATTTTCCCAAGCATTTTCAAATGTAGTTCAAATAACAATTCCCTTTTTTTACTTACATTCATCCAATGAAAAATAGAAGAACCTTTATCCGGTCTACTGCAGTTGCTTCAGCCGGATTGCTTGCCAGCAAATCATTTGCTTTTTCCATTTTTGACAGGAACAGGCAGCCAGAGGAATTGATCATTGGCCACAATGGCTTTACCTATAAAGTAGATCATGGATGGGCCAAGATCAGTGCGAGCACCCATCCGGTCATCAACTGCCACGAAATGGTGCAAGACAGCAAGGGCAGGCTGATCATGGTGGGCGATGATACCCACAACAACATTCTAATTTTTGATAAGTCTGGTCAGCTGCTGGATTCCTGGGGAACTATATTTCCCGCTGGGCACGGGCTAACCATCAGCAAAGAAAACGATGAAGATTTTCTCTTGATTGTTGACAATGGGTTTTACAAGGATCTTTCCGGAAAATCAAAAGCACAGCCCGGAAATGTGGTAAAGACCGACCTTAAAGGAAGGATTATCTTTTCTTTGGCCCAGCCGCATACCATTGGCGCCTACAAGGATGAGGATGCCTACCGACCAACAGAAACTGCAGTGGCACCCAATGGCGACATCTATGTGGCTGATGGATACGGCTCTGATTATATCCTCCAGTTTGACAGCAAGGGCCGGTTCATCAGGAAGTTCGGCGGCCGCAAAAACGAAAACAAAG